>NZ_JAKGAY010000051.1:0-12064 GCF_021532545.1 Halomonas sp. Cn5-12 | reverse complement strand
TGGCGAAACTTCACGCCAAAATCTCCGATTGCCGACAGGACAATTTGCACAAATTGTCCCGCAGATTGATTAACGAGAACCAAGTGATCTGTGTCGAATCCCTGAAAGTGAAAAACATGATCCGCAACCCCACGCTGAGTAAAGCGATTGCCGATGCCGGATGGGGTGAGTTCGTGCGCCAGTTGGCGTACAAGGCAGAATGGGGCGGACGCTCACTGGTCGCCATTGACCAGTGGTTCCCCAGCTCCAAACGCTGTTCGGGTTGTGGGCACACATTGTCGTCGCTGCCGTTGACGGTCAGGAAATGGAACTGCCCCGAATGTGGCGCAAACCATGACCGCGACCACAACGCCGCAACCAACATTAAAGCCGCCGGGCTGGCGGTGTTAGCCCTTGGAGAGAATGTAAGCGGCATGGCGTCAGTCTCCATGTCCTGTTCTCGGTGAATTGGGAATCTCCTTCCTTTAGGGAGGGGAGCAGTCAAATCTGCTTGTTTCTCTTTACTATCCAACCGTTGTCGATGGGAGTTATGCCAATGAAACGTCGTCACTTTTTAGGCTTAGCCGGCTTAACCGGCTTAGCGGGTGTTTTGCCGGGTGTCTCGTTTGGCTTTCCGCGCCTTGATCTTGAGGCTGCCCCAGATTTAGGTGCTGCGCGAAGAGGGGGTAGAGGCAGCATTCTCAAGCCCCTTGGATAAGCAGTACGATGAAGGCGCATACCACTGTGCAGGCTGCGATTTGCTGCTGTTCACCAGTGCCATGAAGTACGACCCTGGCACCGGCCTGCGTTGGTGTAATAACGGCGTTGTGCTGCGCTTTGTGCCCGCCTAACGTTGGGAGTAAAGGGCAATCCATGCCAGTCTAGGTGGTTTGTGGTACCTTGTCGGCACCTCGAATGCTGCATGAGTTAGTTGCACGTTATGGATGTCAAACAACGCATTACTGCACGCTTGGCCGAAGAGCTAAGCGTCCGGCCTGAACAGGTCGCCGCAACGGTAGAGCTTCTGGATGGTGGCGCTACCGTTCCTTTTATTGCCCGTTACCGTAAAGAAGTCACTGGCGCGCTGGATGATACGCAGCTTCGCCAGTTGGACGAACGCCTGCGCTACCTGCGCGAGCTTGAAGAGCGTCGTGAAGCGGTACTGGCCGCCATCGATGAGCAGGGCAAGTTAGACCCCACACTCAAAGCGACCATTCAGGCCGCCGATACCAAGCAGCGTTTGGAAGATTTATACCTCCCCTTCAAGAAAAAGCGCCGCACCAAAGCCCAAATTGCCCGTGAAGCCGGGTTAGAGCCCCTGGCGGATGCGCTGTTAGCGAATCCAACGCTTGACCCCGAAAGCGAAGCCGCTCAATACCTGCGCGAAGCCGAAGGGGATATCCCCGCCATTGAAGATGCCAAGGCGGCGCTGGATGGTGCCAAGCAGATTCTGATGGAGCGCTTTGCCGAAGACCCCGAGCTGATTGGTCAACTGCGGGAGCGGCTATGGCAAGAGGGCGAGCTCAGTGCGCGCGTGCTGGATGGCAAACAGCAGGAGGGCGCGAAGTTCTCCGACTACTTCGAGCACGACGAAAAGCTGGCGAAAGTGCCCTCGCACCGGGCGTTGGCCATGTTCCGTGGCCGCAACGAAGGCATCTTAAGCCTAGCGATCCGTTTGCCGGGCGAAGACGACGCACCCATTCATCCCGCCCAAGTGGCGATTGCCAAGCACGTAGGCATTAGTGATGAGGGACGCGCGGCGGATAAATGGTTAAGCGAAGTAGTTCGCTGGACCTGGCGCGTGAAGCTTTACACCGCGTTGGAAACCGAACTACTGGGCCGCCTGCGTGAACACGCCGAGCAGACCGCCATCGACGTATTTGCCGCCAACCTGAAAGACCTACTACTGGCAGCGCCTGCCGGGCAGAAAGTCACGTTGGCATTAGACCCCGGCCTGCGCACCGGCTGTAAAGTAGCGGTGATCGACGCCACCGGTCAGTTTATTGACCAAGCAACGATCTACCCCCATGCGCCGCAAAACCGCTGGGATGAATCCCTTAACGTGCTGGCCAAGCTAGTAAAACAGCACGGTGTGGAGCTGATCGCGGTAGGTAACGGCACCGCCAGCCGCGAAACCGACAAGCTCGCGGGCGAGCTGGTAAAAGCGCTGGCCCCAGCCCATCGGCTGAGAAAGGTAATGGTATCCGAGGCGGGCGCATCGGTGTATTCGGCATCCGAGTACGCCGCGCGGGAACTCCCGGATCTGGACGTGACGATTCGCGGCGCTGTCTCTATCGCTCGCCGCTTACAAGACCCTTTAGCCGAGCTGGTGAAGATCGAGCCCAAATCCATTGGTGTGGGCCAGTATCAGCACGATGTTTCCCAAGTGCAGCTCTCTCGCAGCTTGGAAGCCGTGATTGAGGACTGTGTTAACGCCGTGGGCGTGGATCTCAATACCGCGTCCAGCGCGCTGCTTTCCCGTGTGGCAGGCCTAAGCGCCGCTATTGCCGAAAATATCGTCGCTCAGCGCAATCGGCAGGGGGCATTCAAGAGCCGTAAAGAGCTGCTTGAAGTGAGCCGCCTTGGCCCGAAAACCTTCGAGCAGTGCGCAGGCTTTTTGCGTATTAGCAATGCTGAGAACCCGCTGGATGCCAGTGCCGTTCACCCCGAGGCGTATACGCTAGTGGAGCGCATCGCCAAACAGAATAGCCGTGATGTGAAAGGTTTGATTGGCGACAGCACGACCCTGAAAGCACTCAAGCCCGCCGACTTCGCTGACGAGCGTTTTGGTGTACCCACCGTGAGCGATATTCTCAAAGAATTGGATAAGCCCGGCCGCGACCCGCGCCCAGAGTTCAAAGCCGCTGAATTCCGAGAGGGCGTTGAAACCCTCAAAGACCTAAAGCTCGGCATGGTGCTGGAAGGAACCGTCACCAATGTGACCCACTTCGGGGCATTTGTGGATATTGGCGTTCACCAAGACGGCCTCGTGCATATCTCGGCGCTTTCCGACCGCTTTATTGATGACCCGCGTAGCGTTGTTAAGGCGGGCGATATCGTCACGGTCAAAGTGATGAGCGTAGACATTCCGCGTAAACGGGTAGGGCTATCCATGCGTTTGGATGACGAGCCGGAACAGCCCGATGCACCAGGCAGCACGGCCTCGGCAGCGCCGCGCAAACCCGCTCGCAGCAGCCGCCAAGGCGGGCAGCGCCAGGGCAATCAGCAGAGCGAACCCCCTGCTGCGATGGGTGCGCTTGGGGCTGCGCTGATGAAAGCCAAGCGGGGCAAATAGCCGCGCGTCTTGAATATTTAACCATTGTCGCCATATCCTGCTGTCTATTCTCGATGAGAAAGCAGGGTAATGGTTATGGCGATGCCAGCTGACTTCAACAAGGCCTGCTTAATGCAGGCCTTACTAACAAGGAGTGTTCACCTTGTCTGAACCTCTCACTGTGCCATCTTCGCTCACCGCCCAGGTAGAGCGGCTGCTGCCAAGCGCGCGACTTGGGCGCTTAGGGCGCTTGCGTCGCGGGTTGGAGAAAGAGGGTCTGCGTGTTGATGCCAACGGACATATTGCCCAAACGGCTCATCCGCAGGCGCTGGGGTCAAAACTGACTCATCCGCACATCACCACCGATTATTCAGAGGCGCTACTGGAGTACATCACTCCGGTGTACTCCGAGCCTAAAGAGGCGCTGGCGTTTTTATCTGATCTGCACACCTTTACCTATCACCACTTGGAAAACGAGTGGATCTGGCCGGGCAGCATGCCCTCGCGGCTTTCAGGTAACGATAGTGTGCCTATTGCGGATTACGGCAGCTCTAACGTCGGCACCATGAAGCATGTCTACCGTAAGGGTTTAGACGTACGCTATGGCCGTATTATGCAGGCCATCGCGGGCGTGCATTACAACGTGTCGCTGCCGGACGATATGTGGCACGCGCTGCGGGAAATGGAAAAAGCCACCAACATCCCGTTTAACGATTACCGCTCGACCCGCTACTTCGGGATGATTCGCCACTTCCGCCGCCATAGTTGGTTGCTGCTCTACTTGTTTGGCGCGTCTCCTGCGATAGACAAAAGCTTCCTGCCGAATGGTCAAGTGCCGGATAAGCTGCAGCCGCTCAGCGACGATACCTATTACGCGCCTTATGCCACTACACTGCGTATGTCGGATCTTGGCTATCAGAACAAAGTGCAGTCGCAGCTTAAAATTTGCTTCAATTCGCTGTCGAACTACGTCAACACGCTGCGCCATGCCATTTCCACCCCCTGGCCGGACTACGAAGCGCTGGGCGTGAGAAACGGCGACGAGTGGCAGCAGCTTAACGCCAATATCCTGCAGATCGAAAACGAGTACTACAGCGATATTCGACCCAAACGCGTAGCCAAGCACAACGAAACGCCAAGCCAGGCGTTGGAGGCCCGGGGCGTCGAATACATCGAAGTGCGCTGCCTGGATCTCAATCCGTTCGATCCGTTGGGCGTCACGGAATCCCAGATGCGCTTTGTCGACACCTTCCTGATGTGGTGCCTACTCAGCGACAGCCCCTGGATTTCCGATGAAGAGTGTGACCGCCTAGACGATAACCGACGGCTGGTCGTAGAGCGCGGCCGCGACCCGGAACTGCGCCTAACTCGCAATGGGGAATCGGTCACGCTGCCTGCTTGGGGCGAGCAAATTTTTGCTGAAATGGCTGAGGTGGCACGCTTGCTGGATGCTGTCGAGGAGGGCGAACCCCATGCAGCAGCGCTTGAAGCTCTTGCACCACGCTTGAAAGATCCTTCGTTGACCCCCTCGGCGCAAATGCTGGCGCGCTTGCAAGAGGGCAATGGATCACTAAGCGACACGCTACTGAGCATGGCGCAGGCCCAAGCCGATAAGCTGAAAGCCACGCCGATGCTGCGTTCCCGCGAAGCGCTACTCGCTCAACTGATCGACACCTCTCACCAGCAGCAGCGGGATATTGAGGAGGCCGACCAAGAGAGCTTTAGCGAGTTCCTAGAGAGTTATTTCACCAAAGCGCGAGAGTCTCGGGTGCTTTCTGCACTGCCACCCGAGGATGCGCAATGACATTGTCAGCCATTCGTCCGACGGCACTCGCCGGTGTCGCGTTTTGCGTACTGATGATGGCCGTAGCGCTGAGCCTTGAGCATATTGTGGGTTTAGAGCCCTGCCCGCTATGTATTTTTCAGCGAGTAGCGGTTATCGCCGCCGGGCTAGTGCTAGCTGTGGCAGCCATTCACAACCCTAAAGGGGGCGTGGGTAGAGGCATTTATGGCCTGTTAGGGTTAGCTGCCGTGGGCACCGGTGCCTTTATCGCCGGGCGTCATGTGTGGCTGCAGGGCTTACCAGCAGATGAGGTGCCTAGCTGTGGCCCAGGGCTGGATTACATGATGGATATCCTGCCTATGCAGGAAGTCGTCGCCATGGTGCTTACCGGCTCTGGGGAGTGCGCTGAGATCGACTTCATGCTGTTGGGGCTGTCACTGCCTGCCTGGACGCTGATCGGTTTTTTGGTGCTGGCCCTGGCGCCGCTGCGTATGCTGTGGCTAGCCATCAAGCGCTAGCCTAGTCGTTAGGCAGCCGATCTATCGACGGCTGTCTAACGCAAGCGTTGACTATCGAAGACGTACTCTCCAGTATCAAGGAAATCATTCCCGCCAGGATTGACAGAGGCAGAAGGAAAAGCGAGTCTAGCCCTGTTCAAGGCGGCTATCTGCAAGGAGAAAGCCCCATGCTCGAAGATTGCAAAAATGCCCTGGAGCGCTGGGGAGGCGTACACAGCTTAATTGATCGCTGGCTTGATCAGCGTCGCGCGCTACTCGTGAGCTTTATTGAACTAAAAGAAGCCTGCGATGCGGAGCTGGAAGCCGTGAGCAAAGCGCGCATTGATACCTTCAGCGAACTGCTGATGGACTATATCAGTGCTGGGCACTTTGAGATTTACCCGCAGCTTGCGGAAGAAGCGAAAGCCTTTAATGACGAAAGCGCGCTTCACATTGCCGCACAACTGCTAGAGCGCCTGGAAATGTCTACTGCCATGGTGCTGGAGTTTGATGAAGACTTCGTATCCCCGGTGCGCTGCCAACAAAACCTAGCGCGGTTACCCGCTTGGATTGACCGTCTCGCCAAAGGGCTCACCGAACGCTTCGCCCTGGAGGAACAGCTCATCGCACGCCTCCATGCAGCCCACAGCCCCCAGCAGATCAAATCTCCCGCTTAAGCCTCTGTCCTCGTAAGCCCCTTCACCCTGTGGGAGGGGCTTGTTGTGGGAGGGAGCTTTAGCTCGCGACGATTCAGGCACCAGTGCCTGCCCAGACAGTCGCCCAATAAATTGGCCTCCCACCGGTAGACTCAGCAGCTAATGCAAGCAGGCAGCTATGTGGGAGGGGGCTTTAGCCCGCGACGATGTGGACTCCCCGCCCGCTCAGGCAGTCGCCCAATAAATTGGCCTCCCACCGGTAGACTCAGCAGCTAATGCAAGCAGGCAGCTATGTGGGAGGGGGCTTTAGCCCGCGACGATGAGGCGATTCACTCAATACTCTTCTCTCGCCGTAAGCGACCTCCAATCACCAGCATGCAGGGGGTGAGCAGCAGGGTGAGGAAGGTGGCGAACGTCAACCCACCGGCGATGGCGCTGGACATTTGTGTCCACCACTGGGCAGACGGGGCGTTGAAACCTAATGCCGGGGCAAACAAATTGACGTTGACGCCCAACACCATCGGCATCAACCCCAGTACGGTCGTAATCGCGGTGAGTAGCACCGGGCGCAGGCGTAAACAGCCTGCTTCCAAGGCCGCTTGAGCGGGGGGCATGCCCTCGGCGCGCAGCTCGTTATAGGTATCGATCAAGACGATATTGTTGTTCACCACGATCCCTGCCAGCGCGATCACCCCCATGCCTACCATCACAATGCCGAACGCTTGGCCGGTGATGAGTAGTCCCATCAATACCCCTGCCGTTGAGAACACAATCGCCGACAGTACCAGCGCGGCTTGGTAGTAGCTATTGAACTGGGTCACCAGAATCAGTGCCATCAAGCCAATCGCAACCAAGAAAGCGCTGACCAGAAACTGCATCGACTCCTGCTGATCCTCTTGCTCACCGGCGACGTTAACCATCAAACCGTCGGGCAGTTGGCCTTGGCCAGCGTCCAATAGAGCGCGCAGCCGCTCATCGGCCAAGAATTCTGGAGCTAAGTCGGCTTCCACCGTAATAGCACGGCGGCCATCGATGCGGTTAAGCGTGCCCACTTTTGGTGCAGGAGTAATCTCCACAAAGTGCGAAATAGGCACCTGCCCGCGAGGGGTATTAATCGTCAAACGCTCAAGCTGGTTCAATGTGCGCCAGTTCTCCGGCAGTCGCACCCGAATATCCACTTCATCGTTCACCGTGGGCGGACGATAAGAGGCGATCTGAAGCCCGGTGGTGAGCAGTTGAACGGCACTGCCGATGGTGGTGATATCGGTTCCCATACGGGCAGCGGCTTCGCGATCCACATGCACCTGCCACTCGACGCCCGGCAGGCTGCGGTTATCCTGAATATCGGTAAAGCCGCCAAGGTTGCGCATCATCGCCGTGATTTGATCAACCCCTGCATCGGCAATGTCCGGGTCGGTAGCACTCACTTCCAGCACAATCGGCTTGCCGCCGCCGGGGCCCATCTCCTGCTCTTGAAACTCCAGGGTAATGCCTGGGATATCCTGGGTGCGCTCAGCCATATCCGCCAGAATGGTGCGAGCAGGACGGCGCTGATACCAGTCGATAAACTGGAACTGAAGCATGCCAATTACATCACTACCCATTTGCTGGTCGGGCACAGCGTAAGAGCGGGCGTAGAGCGCCTCCACTTCCCCCATACCACCCAAGCGCTGCTCCACGCGCTGCAAAATGGCATCGGTTTCCTCCGCCGAAAAATCACCGCGGGCGCGCACCAGTACCTGAGCGCTGTCCGGCTCCACGTTAGGAAAGAAATCCACGCCATGATTGAAGCGCGCATAGCCGGTGTAGAGTAGGGCAATCAGCAGTACCGCAAACAGCAGTACCCAGGCAGGATGCTGAAGCAGGCGGCTCAAGATCCGACGATACCCACGCCCAAGCGCTGTACTTTCATCTATCGGCCCGGTACCACTGGCATGAGAGGTGCGCGTGAACAGGCGGCCCAGCGTAGGCAAAAACACCAGCGCCATGGCCAGCGAGGCCAGCAAGCATAGAATCACCGTGGCGGGCAGGTACTTCATAAATTGGCCCACCACGCCCGGCCAAAACAGCAGCGGGATGAACACGGCGAGTGTCGTTGCCGTAGAGGCGATGACCGGCCAGCTCATGCGTGAGGCGGCATCGAGCCACGCTTGATGCGGCGCTTGGCCGTCGTGCAGATGCCGGTCGGCCAACTCGCTGACGACGATAGCCCCATCCACGAGCATGCCCGCGACCAAAATCAGTGCAAACAGCACGACAATATTGAGCGTAAATCCAAACGCCCACACCAGCAGAATGCCGGTGAGGAACGCTCCTGGAATGGTCAGCCCTACCAGCAGTGCCATCCGCCAGCCCATCACGGCCACCACTACGATGAGTACCAGCACAACGGCGGTTAACACGTTATTCAGCAGCTCCGAGAGCATGTTCTGCACGGTAACCGACTCATCCAGAATAGTGGTTATCCGTAGCTGTTCGGGCAGCAGGTCTTCCGCGAGTGCCAACTGCTCTCGCACTGCTTCAATGGTCGCGATGATGTTGGCCCCAGCGCGTTTGGAGATTTCCAGCACCACGGCGGGCTGGCCATCAATACGGGCAAATCCTTCGGCCTCTTTGTAGGTGGGGTGAATCCAGGCCACATCGCCAAAGGTGACCACTTGATCTCCTTCTACTTTCACCGGCATGTTCATCACGTCGTTTAACGACTCAATAATGCCGGGAACCTTTAACGCTAAACGCCCCGCGCCCGTATCCAGACTGCCTGCGGCGACCAAGCGGTTATTGCGTGATATCTGATTGAACAGGGTGTCGAAATCAACGCCGTAGCTCTCCAGCACCAGCGGGTCGACGACGATCTCCAACAGGTCCTCCCGTTCGCCAGCAATCTCTACCTCGAGCACATCGGCGATGCCTTCGATTTCCTCTTTCAAGCGCCGGGCAATCGTCATCCGCTCCCGGGTATCCAGATCGCCGGAGAGGCCGATACTCAGAACGGGAAACTCGGAGACGTTAACTTCCATCACCCGTGGCTCTTCCGCTTCATCGGGCAGGCTGCTGCGGGCAATATCGACGCGCTCGCGCACATCGGCCAGCGCGGTGTCTGGGTCAAAACCAGGGTCGAACTCAAGCGTCACCGAACCGTGCCCTTCACTGGACTGAGCGGTGAATTTACGCAGCCCCTCGATGCCACGCAGCTCCTGCTCCATGGGGCGGACCAGTAGACGCTCGCCATCTTCGGGGCTGACGCCCTCCAGCGCGAGAGATACGTAGATAATCGGGATCGTCACGTCGGGGTTGGCTTCTTTGGGAATCGCCTGCCATGCGGCCGTGCCCGCCAGTAGCAGCCCTACCAGTAGCAGCAGTGTGGTACGGGTATGGGTGAGGGCGGCATTAATTAACTGGCGCATGTCCACCTTCCTGGGCAGGCACGGGGGTTACTGCTTCGCCGGGGCGGACCAAGCCAGCCCCTAACGTAATGAGGGTGACCGGGTCGGGCAGGCCGCTGACATAGGCGCGCTGGGTATCGGCGCTAACTAGCTCGACGGCGGTTTGCACGACACGATCCTCGTCATCCAAGTGCTTGATGGCTAACTGGCCGCGCTCGTCAAGGCTGAATAACGCAGGCGAAAGGGTGTGCACTTGGCGGGGTGGCAATGTGATCGTGAACTCTGCACTGCCTCCCGCTAAGCGCAGGCGCTCGGGGTTGTCGAGTGCTACTTCGATATAGAACGTACGGGTCGCTTCTTCTGCACGGCTGCTGATATAGCTCACTTCGCCAGCGAGCGATCCACCGTTAAGTAGACGGGCCGTCACGGGTAACCCCACGCTTAAAGCACCTATCTGCTGCTGTGACACCCAGGCGGTACCGGTTAGGCGGCGATCATCAATCAAGCGTGCCCACTCTTCGCCTGGCTGGAGTAGGTCGCCAAGCTCTACCTGTGTTCGGTCGAGGGTGCCGTCAAATGGGGCAGTGGGCCGGGTGTCTTGCAGCTGTTTCTCTAGCTGCGCCACCTGCGCCGCGCTGGCGCTGAGCGCGCTTTGCAGGCGCAGCAGCTCCGGCTGGGAAATTAGCTCACGACGGCGCAGGCTCTGGGCACCGGCGTACTCGGCTTCGGCCAGCGCTAGTTCATCTCTGGCCTGCCGCAAGCGTTCGGGCAGGGCATCGTTATCCAGCACTAGTAGCGTTTCGCCCTGGCGCACGCTCTCTCCTTGCTTGACCGGCTTCTCTGCGACGTAACCCGCGACGTTGGCACGCAGCACTGTCTCACGCTCAGCGGTGAGCTGGCCCTGTAGCACCTGCTGGGGAATATACGGCGTGCTCTGCTGAGTGCTTACCTCGACGCGGGGGAGGGCCTCGGCTTGCTCTGCTGTGCTTTCAGGAGGTGAAGATTGAAACTGCTGAAAATCGCCAACGGCCAGCCATACCACTAACGCCAGCACCAGCAGGCTAGCCAGCGCGTAAGAGGGGGGAATTCGTCGCATGGAAAGTCACTGTTCCAAGGGAATGACAAAATAGATAGCGCGGTAAGGATGGTACCGCAGCCCGTCACACCATAGCGTAACTGGCCGTTTTCAGCGAGTATCAAGCCCGCGTGCAAATGGGTAGTCGTCTCATGTCTGATTGAGTTTTTGAGCGTCTGGGCATACCATCATGGCGCTATTCTTTACCAGGCGAACCTCCATTAGGCGAACCATCAAGGAGCAATGATGAAAGATCCAGTACGTATTGCGATTACCGGCGGTGCCGGCCAGATCAGCTACTCTCTTATTTTCCGTATTGCCGCTGGCGACATGCTAGGGCCGGATCAGCCTGTCATTCTCCAGCTTCTCGAAATTCCTCAAGCGATGGACGCGCTGAACGGCGTCGTGATGGAAGTTAACGACTGTGCGTTCCCGCTGGTGCAAGACATCGTTGCCACCGACGACCCGAACGTTGCCTTTAAAGATGCTGACTTCGCTCTGCTGGTAGGTGCACGTCCGCGTGGCCCGGGTATGGAGCGTAAAGATCTGCTGGAAGCCAACGCCGCGATCTTCTCTGTACAGGGTAAAGCACTGAACGACCATGCTAGCCGTGATGTGAAAGTGCTGGTCGTCGGCAACCCGGCCAACACCAACGCGCTGATTGCTTCCTGCAACGCGCCGGATCTGGACGCTGGTCAGTTCACTGCCATGACGCGTCTGGACCATAACCGCGCGCTGACACAGCTGGCTCAGAAAACCGGCAAGCACGTCACCGACGTTGAAAACATGATCATCTGGGGCAACCATAGTGCCACCCAGTACCCGGATCTGGCCCAGTGCAAAGTAGACGGCAAAGCCGCTTTCGATCTGGTTGAGCGTGACTGGTACGAAAACGACTTCATCCCGACTGTGCAGCAGCGCGGTGCCGCGATCATCAAAGCGCGCGGTGCTTCCTCTGCCGCTTCTGCTGCGTCATCTGCCATCGACCACATGCGCGATTGGGCGCTGGGTTGCGACGGCATCGTCAGCATGGCGATTCCCTCCGACGGCAGCTACGGCATTGCCGAAGGCATCATCTACTCCTACCCGGTGCGCTGCCAGGGTGGCAAATATGAAATCGTCCAAGGCTTCGAACTGGACGCGTTCAGCAAAGAGAAGATGCAAGCCACCGAAAAAGAACTGCGTGAAGAGCGCGCTGCCGTTGAGCACCTGCTCGGCTAAACGCGCCTGCTAAGCGCTTTTTATAAGCGCTTAGTCACGCAAAACCCCGCAAGATTTCTTGCGGGGTTTTTTTGTTTGCCCGGCGAAGCCGGCAAACCCGGCCATCTGAAAGAAGATGGCGTCACCCCGACTGAGGGGAAGACAATCCGACTGGCAAGGGCGTCACTGGCCAACGGTGGGGTCTGAAGGAAGC
>NZ_JAKGAY010000050.1:0-13648 GCF_021532545.1 Halomonas sp. Cn5-12 | reverse complement strand
GCGAAGGTCAAAACCGGCATCACTGTCCCCGAGTTCGGGGTAAGTTAATGGCATGAGCCGTATACGTGGCCCGTATGTACGGTTCTGTGAGAGGGATGAGGCGGTAACGCCTCACCCTACTCGCTGTCGGTATTGGCTGCGCAGGTACGACCCTCCAATAGGGTGAGCGCCACGAGTCAATGTGCGCCTCGAATTTTTGATGAAAAGAGTGTCAAATAGAGCAGCGGTAGATAAAGACGTAAGAACGCTGGGGCACTCATCGGCACCGTTAGAGGAGAAGGGTATGCAGGCGATTGAGTTTGAGGCAGACATTCAAGACGGTATGGTTAAAATCCCGGACGAATATGGAGACTTAAAAAACAGACATGCCCGGATTGTGGTGCTGTATGAAAACAGCACATCAGAGCCGAGCGAGCCTGGGCCGTCATCCGGTCTCGATTTCTCGTCTGTCAAAGCGCCCACTCTGACAACCCAGGAAGGGGTCGAATATCAACGGAGCATGCGGGATGAGTGGTAACTATTTGCTCGATACAAACGTTTTTATCAACGCGATCGAGCGACAGCTATGCCTGCCGCCTGCCTATTACGCTTACTCCGTGATCACTGAGCTTGAACTGTTGGGATTCCCAGGTTGACCCCTTCAAGAAGAACAGGCTATTTCAGCTTTATTAGCCAAGCTGACACGCGTCGAGCTCAACCACTCGGTAAAAATAGAGACGATCAACACACGTCGTCATACTCAGATGAAATTACCTGACAGCATCATTTCTGCATCTGCCACGGTGACGCAAACAACATTGGTCACAGACGATGCCAAATTGGCAGCTAAGCACCCAGGCAAAGCTATGTCTTTGAATATGCTCTTGAGTTCTTAAGAGTAGATGTCGTCACCGAGATTGAATGATTCACGGTGGCCCAATCCAGGCGGCTAATCGCCGCCTTCGCGGATGCCTCATTTGCTCGTCCCTCGCAAGATTCGTTACGCCGCGCTACGGGTGTCACGTACTTGAGGTGGACTAATTTGTAGCGCGGCGTAAGCGGAGCGCACCCGCGAAGCACCCCGCCAGGGGTGCCGATGGTGGCATTAGGTTGAATGAATTACGGTGGTGATATCGAGGCGGCTGTCGCCATCTCACGAAATGCGTGACACTTACCTTAATCCCGCAGGCTCATAATCCGCCAGTTCCGTTCTTCAGCCACTTGGCGAAGGGTGTCGTCGGGGTCGACGGCAACGGGGTGGTCGACCTTCTCTAGCAGCGGGAGGTCGTTGTGGGAGTCGCTGTAGAACCACGCACCATCCATCGTGAGGTCTTGGGCTTCCAACCACGCTTGTAGGCGGATGACTTTACCCTCGCGGTAACTGGGCACGCCGTCAACACGGCCGGTATAGCGGCCATTGACCATTTCCGGCTCTACAGCGATTAAATTATCAACACCTAAGCGCTCGGCAATGGGGCCGGTAATAAAACGGTTGGTGGCAGTGATAATCAGCAATGTATCGCCTTTGGTGCGGTGGCGGGCCAGCAGCTCCTCGGCTTTGGGCAGAATATGCGGCTCAATTTTGCTCGCCATAAACTGCTGATGCCACGCCGCCAGCTGCTCCGGCGTGTTTTCAGCCAGCGGTTTCAGCGCCATTTCCAAAAATGCCGCCATATCCAGTGTGCCCGCGTTGTAATCGGCGAGAAAGCGCTCGTTGGCCTCGCGGTAGGCCACCGGGTCCACTGCGCCTTGCTCCACCAGAAACTCCCCCCAGGCATGATCGCTGTCGATGGATAGCAGCGTATTATCCAGGTCGAAAATGGCCAGACTCACGGCGCTCCCCTTATGGTTAATGTTGGACGTTGGTCGTCGGATACAAAGCGCCGGATTATCGCAGAGTCACCTAGGTTTCACCACTTAGCGTGATATTGTATTGATACGCTTGTCTCCCTTGTGGAAAAATGGGCATAACTGAAAATTTATGAAGGTGATGTCCGTGATCGACGCTGACGGCTTTCGCCCCAATGTTGGCATTATCATTGCCAATAGCCAGGGGCAGCTGCTTTGGGCGCGTCGTGTAGGACAAAATGCGTGGCAATTTCCCCAGGGAGGCATTAAGGCAAGCGAGACGCCACAACAAGCGCTTTTTCGTGAACTCCACGAAGAGATCGGCTTAACCGCCGACGATGTTGATATTGTCGCCTGCACCCGGGGCTGGCTGCGCTACCGTCTGCCACGACGCATGATTCGTACCCACTCAAGGCCAGTGTGTATTGGCCAAAAACAGAAGTGGTTTTTACTCAAAATTCGTTGCCAAGAAAACCGTATTTGTATGACGGCCACGCCCAAGCCGGAATTCGACGGTTGGCGATGGGTTAGCTACTGGTACCCGTTAGGGCAAGTGGTGCCGTTTAAACGAGAGGTCTATCGGCGTGCGCTAAGAGAGCTTTCTCCTCGCGTGCAGCGCTTGGCACAAGATAACGAAGGATAACGCGCGCATCATTGCAGGATAAAAGCAGTGTTAGCCCAGCCGGACAATCCCTCAGCGAGGCAAATAATAGTGAATAGGAAAACGTCCATGCTTGAGGTGCTGCGACGCGTTATTCAAGAAGTGAATGGCGCACGGAACCTCGACGCCGCGCTGTCGACCATGGTGCGCCGCATACGCAAAGCCATGCAGACCGACGTGTGCTCCTTTTATCTTTACGATAAAGAACTGGAGTCGTTGGTTCTGATGGAAACCATTGGTCTGCGTACCCAAGCCGTGGGTCGTGTCGTGTTGCCGCTGGGGGAAGGCCTAGTGGGGCTGGTGGCCAAACGCAGCGAGCCGCTCAACTTGGAAGATGCCCAGTCGCACTCCCATTTCCGCTACTTTGAAGCGACCGGTGAAGAGCGTTATTCAAGCTTTCTTGGGGTGCCGATTATCCACCAGCGCCACATGTTGGGGGTGCTGGTGGTGCAGCAGGCGGAAAAGCGCCGCTACGATGACGAAGATGAAGCCTTCCTGGTCACCATGGCGGCACAGCTTTCGGGCGTGCTGGCTCATGCCTTAGCCACCGGTAATCTCACTCGCCCCGCGCTACCCGGTGGCCAGGCGATGTTCAAAGGGGTCGCGGCCTCACCCGGCATGGCCATGGGCGAAGCCGTGGTGATCACTCCTCCCGCCGACCTCAATAGCGTTCCTGATCTTATTCCCAGCGACCAGGAGTACGAAATTGCCCGGCTAAAAGAGGCCATCGGCAAAACCCGCGATGAGATTCGTGCCGCTGCAGAGCGTTTGGTTAACCGGATCTCTTCCCAGGAGCTAGCGCTGTTCGACGTCTACCAACAGATGCTGGGCGAAGCGGCACTCTCCGAAGAGGTCGAAAAACGAATTCGGGAAGGCCAGTGGGCGCCGGGGGCGCTCGCCGATGTCGTTCGCCGCCATGTGCAATACCTAGAACGTGTCGATGATGACTACCTGCGCGAGCGGGCAGCAGATATTCGCGACCTGGGCCGTCGCGTGTTGGCGCATCTGCAAGAAGATACGCCTTCCACGCCGGAAACCTATCCAGACAACGCCATTTTAGTTGGCGATGAAATCAGTGTGGCCATGCTGGGCGAAGTGCCGCGCGACAAGCTAAAAGGATTGGTGTCGGTACGTGGTTCCAGTACGTCTCACGTGGCGATTGTCGCCCGTGCCATGGGCATTCCCACGGTATTAGGAATGGTAGACCTGCCGCTGCCACGCCTGAACGGTGCACCTGTGGTGCTAGATGGCCACCGGGGGCGGCTATTTGTGCGTCCTGCCGCCGAGCTGCAAACCCGCTACGCTAGCCTGATTGCCGAAGAGAAAGTGCTCAGCGAAGTGCTGGAGCATGAACAGGATCTGCCCAGTAGAACCCCCGACGGCCATGAAATGCCGCTGATGGTGAATACTGGCTTGGCGGTGGATGCCTCTGCACTGCTGAAAAGCCGCATTGGCGGGGTGGGGCTCTATCGCACCGAAGTGCCATTTATGATTACCGAGCGCTTCCCAGGTGAAAAAGAGCAGATGCGCATGTACCGCGAGCAGTTGAAAGGCTTTGCGCCGCTGCCGGTGGTGATGCGTACTCTAGATATCGGTGGCGACAAAGATTTGCCCTATTTCCCGATTGAGGAAGCCAACCCGTTCCTGGGCTGGCGGGGTATGCGCGTTACCCTTGATCACCCCGAAGTGCTGATGGTGCAACTGCGCGCCATGCTCAAAGCCTCCCACGATTTAGGCAATCTCTACGTACTGTTCCCCATGATTACTAACGTGGAAGAGGTCGATGAAGCTATTCGTCTTCTCGACCGCGCCATTTTAGAGTTGGGCGAGGAGAGTATTGCGGTAGAGCGGCCCAAAGTTGGGGTGATGATCGAAGTGCCCGCCACCATTTATCAAATGGATGCGCTGGCTAAGCGTGTCGATTTCTTCTCGGTGGGGAGTAACGATTTAACGCAGTACCTGCTGGCGGTCGACCGTAACAACCCACGGGTCTCTAGCTTGTACGACGCGCTACACCCGGCACTGCTGGGGGCGCTGCAAGAGCTCGCCCAAGATGCCAAGCGGTTAAATAAACCCATTTCGCTGTGCGGTGAGCTAGCGGGCGACCCGGCGGGCGCGCTGCTATTAATGGCGATGGGCTTTACTAGCCTTTCCATGAACGCCCCCAGCTTGCCAAAAGTGCGTGCCGCGATTCGTCGGGTCACGCTGGCCGATGCGCAAACGCTGCTCAAAGAGATCATGCGGCTGGATACGCCCGCACTGGTCCATGAGCATCTTAATAAACGGCTGGATGAGTGGCAGTTGTCGCACCTACTGCCCCCTCGTGATTAATAAGCTACTATCGTTGGCATAGCGCCGTAAGTGTCGTTTCGCCAGTAAAGCGCCCGAGCGGCCCAAAGCGCTGCTCAGTGATAGCCACATCGCCCCGGTGGCTAAGCGTCAGCCAAGTAGTCGCGCGGGTGCCGTACTGCTCGCCGACGATAAAAGCCGCTGAGAGCTGACGCTCAAGAGTAACGCCAACCCCCGTATCGGGTAGCAAGTGATCGGCGGCTTGCCCTGGGTTTTGCAGCGCCTGTCGCGTGGCGGGCCGCCATAGGTGATTATTACTACCCTGCATAGCGCAACGTACAGCCTGTAGTTTAGGCCAAGGTGTATTCAAACTGGCATTGGAAAGCCCATGAACCCCGGGCGGCACATTAACAAGGGATATGCCATCGCTTCCCCGGTGCAGGTGCCAGCATTGGTGGGTGGTAGCGACTAATAAATTAAAGCCAGCGTAGCGCTCGGCTTGGTGACTCGCCATGGTGTCTAGCCATGCGGCGGGGTTGTCACTGCTAAGTACCCCCGCCACCAGTTCGCCTCGGCTGGGCGCGTTAGGGGGCGTGGGTAAGGTGGTATCGCGTACGTTGGTAAGTGCCGCCACAATGCCGTATCGATTTGCTGCCAGCCATGTACCACCTGCTTCCAAGTCTCTGCCACCCAGCAGTGCTTTGTCGCTCCACGCACTCAGTGGGGCAGTAGGGCGTGTATGGAACTCATCACGATTACCCGCTAAGCGTAGAGGAGTGTGGCTATCGGGTGACCAACGAAACGTAATTAAACACATAAATGACTCATGATAGGCATTATTCGGGGCATACTTAAGTGGCGCGACATGACACACTTCCGGTGGAGACGTACACTGACTTTCGCACCGTGATTAATGATGCGGGCTATCTCTACTAGCCTAACGCCCTGCCAACTGGGACATCGCGAATGACACAACGCTATCAGCGAGAGCACTTCTGGAATGCCATTATCTGGCCAGTTCTATGGCCATTATTACTGGTTCAGGCCGCGCTTGTCCTGCTATGTGTGTTGGTAGGAGCCGTTATCTGGCTAATGTCACCCAGCCAAGCGTCATGGGCAACCACGGTGTGGCTAATGCTTGCCCTTCTGTTGGGCAGCTGCATGAATGTAGGCGTTTTTTTAATGTTAATCAAAGCGCGGGGCAAGTATAAGGACACACTCTTCACGCAGGGGCTTAGCGAGCTTGAGCAGCGTATTGACGAGCTGCGCAGGAGGGTGGCCCTTAACTCTTTACCAGCGCTTGTTGAGCCGAAGGCCGATGAACAGCCCTGCCAGCGGCTTACCCTGGCGAACGACCAGCTAGAAGGGGTTATTCGAACGCTTGATAAAGCGGGTCATGTGGTCACACAGGCTGGTCATGCTAGGAGTGACCAAGCGTTGTTGGATGACTTGCATCACCAGCAGAAGCAACTCAAACATTTAATGGCAGGCAGAGAGCGGGCAAGAGAGGAGTCTCGGCTTAAATCAAGCTACCTAACGTTGATGCAACGAGAAGCCGATAGCCTGTTTGAGCACCTTGGCAGCATGCTAACGGAGGATGCGTCTGAGACCAGCCGCCAGAACGTTACCCACCTGCGTGAACGCCTTGCTGATATCCGCTCACTATTAGCTAATTTCGTGCAGCAGAGTGTGAATGAGACAAGCAGTGACGATTTATCAGGGGGCGGTGAGCACCGGCCTCGCGTATTGGTCGTTGACGATGGGCCGGTAAACTTAATGCTGGCACGGCAAATGTTAGAGTCCCAGGGCCTTAAGGTGGAAGGTGTCAGTAGCGGTGAGCAAGCCCTAGAACGCCAGCAGTCCACTTTTTATGATTTAGTCTTTATGGATATTTTTATGCCCACTCTCGATGGGCTTGAGACGACTCGCCGTTGGCGTAAGTTTGAGCAATCAAATCAAAAGCAGCGCAGTGTGATGATTGCGTTGACCGCCAATGTCGATAACGCGGGCAGAGACACCTGCGAAGCCGCTGGAATGGATGACCTTCTAGCCAAACCCTATCAACCGGATACCTTGCATAGCATGATTAATAAATGGTTGCCTCACGCCCTGGAGAGGCCGAACCAATGACCTTTGCAGCCATTTTAGCCAGTTACTTGGCGCTAGGGGCAGTCGCTGGCACGATGGCCGGGCTATTTGGGGTTGGTGGCGGGATCATTATTGTTCCTGTGCTGGTGTTTGCCTTCGGGCTACAGGGCATTTCCCCTGAGATCACTATGCACCTTGCTGTTGGCACCTCGCTTGCCACTATCGTCATTACCGGCGCTTCTTCAGCCCTTGGGCATTTTCGTAAAGGTAGCGTGCATCGTGCTTGGTTTATGGCCTTGCTGCCCGGCTTAATGCTAGGCGCGATTGCTGGGGTGTTTATTGCTGATAACTTGTCGGGCACCGTGCTGGGTACGCTTTTTGGCGTCTTCGTACTTCTATTAGCTACCAAAATGGTCATCGGGCTTACGCCGAAACCCGGCACTATTGCCCCTGGAAAAGTAGCAATGACCATTGCGGGTGGCGTAGTTGGAGCGATTTCTGCGCTGTTCGGTATAGGCGGTGGTGCCATGACAGTGCCTTGGCTCTCTCGCTGCGGTGCCACTATGACACAAGCGGTGGGAACCTCTGCGGCCTGTGGCTTACCAATAGCAGCGGTAGGGGCGGTGACCTTTATCGTGGTGGGTTGGGGGAACCCGCACTTGCCTCATTGGGCAACCGGATTTGTTATGTGGCCAGCATTTATCGGTATCGTAGCCACCAGCGTGCCGTTTGCCCGTATTGGCGTGCGTTTGGCCCATGTGCTGCCTGCCGATGCACTGCGTTTCTGTTTTGCTGCTCTGCTCGCTGTGGTGGGATTACGCTTCATACTGGCGTAATGGCGCTCTGGCACACTGTAGCGTTTCTTTTATTTGATTAGAGAAAGTGAATGATCAACTACCCAACGATAGACCCTGTCGCGATTTCCCTAGGCCCGTTGCAAGTGCATTGGTATGGCCTAATGTATGTAGTTGGTTTTGTCGCTGCCTGGTGGCTGGGCTGTAAGCGCGCACCGCGTATCGGCTTAACTAAAGATGATATCGGCGATTTGCTCTTCTACTGTGCCATTGGCGTAGTCGCCGGTGGTCGCTTGGGCTACGCGCTGTTTTACGGATTAGAACAGTGGATGGCCGACCCGCTCTGGATCTTCCGCGTGTGGGATGGCGGCATGAGCTTCCATGGTGGCTTGATGGGCGTATTGCTGGCCGCCTGGCTATTTGCCCGCCGCAAGCAGTTGGCCTTCTTCACCCTCACCGACTTCATCGCCCCGCTCGTGCCGATTGGCCTGGGGGCAGGGCGCATCGGCAACTTCATCAACCACGAGCTGCCCGGCCGCGTGACCTCGCTTCCCTGGGGCATGCCCTTTCCCGGCATGGGCCCAGAGCCGCGTCACCCCTCGGCACTCTACGAAGCCGTATTGGAAGGCGCCGTGCTGTTCGTCATCCTCTGGTGGGTCTCGGCCAAACCTCGTGCGCGCGGGTTCATCTCCGGCCTGTTTCTGCTGGGCTACGGCGTCTTCCGCTTCATGGTCGAATTCGTCCGCATGCCCGACGCCCACATCGGCTACCTCGCCTTTGGCTGGTTCACCATGGGCATGCTCCTCACCCTACCCATGATTATTCTCGGACTCCTCCTGATGCTCTGGTCAAAAGGCAAGCCCATCGACGCCAAGGTTTGATTCGGATGTGGCGCTCAGAGCATCCACCTAAACCTGCCTGTGGGAGGCCAATTTCATTGGGCGACTGTCTGGGCAGGCACTTTTGCCTGCATCATCGCGAGCTAAAGCTCCCTTCCACCACCCTTAACATAGACGTTGCCTTTAGGGCGGCCTAGAATACAGCCTCATACTCGCTGTTAATCTGGAAACCTTGTGACTGCTACAACGCCTTCGCTTACCACGTCGAACGAATTGCCTGCGCTTGAACAGCCTTACCTGGACTTGATGCGCACTGTGCTCGAACAGGGCGTTGATCGCGGTGACCGCACCGGCACCGGCACACGTTCGGTCTTTGGTCATCAAATGCGCTTCGATCTTTCCCGCGGCTTTCCGCTGCTGACCACCAAGAAGCTGCATTTACGCTCCATCATCCACGAGCTGCTGTGGTTTCTGAAGGGCGATACCAACATCGGTTACCTGAAAGAACACGGCGTGCGTATCTGGGACGAATGGGCCGATGAAGAGGGCAACCTGGGCCCCGTATATGGCTATCAATGGCGTAGCTGGCCGCACCCCAAGGGCGGCAGCGTGGATCAGATTGCCAATGTGCTAGAGCAAATTCGCACCAACCCGCAGTCGCGGCGGTTAATTGTCTCGGCCTGGAACCCAGGCCAAGTGGATGAAATGAAGCTGCCGCCGTGCCACTGTCTGTTTCAGTTCTACGTCGCCAACGGGCGACTCTCCTGCCAGCTTTACCAGCGCAGTGCCGATATTTTCCTCGGCGTGCCGTTCAATATCGCCAGTTACGCGTTGCTGCTGAGCATGGTGGCCCAGGTCACGGGCTTACAGCCGGGGGAATTCGTTCACACGCTTGGAGATGCCCACCTGTATAGCAACCATCTAGAGCAGGCGCAGGAGCAGCTAACCCGCACGCCCATGCCACCGCCTAGGCTCGTGCTCAATCCAGAGGTCACGAACCTATTCGACTTCACCTTCGATGATATTCAGATCGAAAATTACGCGTCCCATCCGCATATCAAAGCAAAGGTAGCCGTATGAGTCAGCAAGCCACCGCCTATGAACCGCTGGTGCCCGTTGCGATGATCGTCGCCATGGCCAAGAATCGCGTCATTGGCGTCGATGGCAAGCTACCCTGGTACTTGCCTGAAGATTTGAAATTCTTCAAACGTATGACCCAGGCCAAGCCGCTGGTCATGGGACGTAAAACCTTCGCCTCCATTGGCAAGCCGCTGCCCAATCGTCTCAATATCGTCGTGACTCGGGATGCCCAGTTTAGTGCAGAAGGCACGCGCGTATGCCATGAGCTACCGGCTGCGTTAGCGCTTGCCGATCAGCAGGCGACAATCGAAGCGGCAGAAGAAATCATGGTCATGGGCGGCGGCGAGATTTACCGTCAAGCCTTACCGTTTGCCCAACGTCTCTACATCACGGAAGTCGATATAGAAGTGGAAGGCGATGCGTACTTCCCCGCGTTCTCGACGGAAGAGTGGCAAGAAGTTCAGCGAGTCGCCGGGCAGCCCGCAGAAGGGCAGCCAAATTATGACTTCGTCGTGTACGAGCGTGTCAGCGACTGATTTGGGTCAAAGGAGGGGGTTATGGCCGCCAGCGTACTGCATCTACTAGAAACGTTAGAAACACGGCTCGAACAAAACAAGGCCGAACTCATTGCGCTGCGCGAAGAGAATCAGCAGTTGAAACAGCAGCTAGCCGCGCTATCGACTCGCGCCTCAGGGGAGCCTACGGCATCGCCCGCTGAACACGAGACCGATGTCGCGGCGGCAGAAGAAGCGCCGAACGAAGCACCCGAGCACGTATCAGCGGCGGTCAGCGAGCCAGTAACGCCAGAAGCCGTCACGCAACCCTCGCCGCAAGCGTTATTGAAGCAGTGGTATCAGCGTTACCCACATGCCTTCTTCAAAGGGCACACCAAACCCTTGAAAGTGGGGATTCACCAGGATTTGGCCGAGCGCGAGCCTTGGCCGAGTAAATTGATCCGTCGGGCGCTAGCCAACTACGTCAATTTGCCGCGTTATATCAAATCCATGCGTGAAGGAGCAGAGCGTGTCGATTTAGATGGCCAGCCTGCCGGCAAGGTGGACAAAGAAGCCGCGAAACATGCCAGTGAGCGGCGACAAGAAGCGCCCACGAAAAAACGAATGGAGCGTCCGGCTCCCCCCGCGAAAAGTCGCACGAATAAAGCGCAGCCAGCCGCGAGTAACTCATCGCCAAACGATGAGAAGCTCCCCTCGAGAACGCCCGTTCCAGAAAAAATCGAGCAGAAAAAGCCGCTTAGCATGGAAGAGAAACTAAAAGGCTTGCAGCAAAAATTCGAAGGCCGCTGAGACCCGAGTCCGTGTTGTGGGTTCCGTAAAAAAACACAAATCGTAAAAAAACACTGTTTTTTTCTATTGCGTTTCCTGGAATCCCGGTATAGAGTTTGACCTGCGAGCATTGGACTATAACAAGGCTTTGTTGAGGACATGTCGCATACCACCGGGAAAAACCGGCGGATGAGAAAAAGAGCATGGCCCGCAAGCCACTTGCTGGCTTCTACGAAGGCCAGTAATAACGATCGAAACAGTAAGCTAGTTAAAGGAACCTATATCATGAAAAAGACACTTTTAGCGACTGCTGTCATTGGCGCCCTGGGTGCCTCTGCTGCCGCTCAAGCAGCGACTGTATATGACCAAGACGGCACTCGTCTGGACGTATACGGCCGTATCGCCATGGGTATCGAAGGTGGCGGCCCCGAGTTCAACTCTGATAACGAAGCAATCGACAACAGCGCTGAGTTCGTAGACGTCTTCTCTCGTCTGGGCCTGCGCATGAGCCAGGAAGTGACGTCTGACCTGACGGCTTTCGGTCGTCTAGAATGGCGCTTCGATGGTGATGAAAGCACCACCGACGGCGGTTTCAACGAACTTCGCCAGAGCTACCTGGGTCTGCAAAGCAAGCAGTACGGTACTTTCCAAGCTGGTAACTTTGACAGCTTCTACAGCCAGTTCGTATCTCAGCCGTTCGACGTTTACATCTTCGCTGATAGTGACCTAGAGTTCGCTGGTCATTCGAAGCAGTCTCGCGGCGACTCTATCGGTTACTACACGCCGGAACTCGACGGTTTCACTGCCTTCCTGCAGCTGAAGTACTACAGCGAGCGTGGCGCACTTGAGCCGGTTCGTGAAGAAGGCAGCGTAATTGCACCGCAAGGTGGTGTTCGTTACCAGCAAGGTCCGTTCACTGTAGGTCTGGGCTTCGTTGAAGACGTAGTTCGTGGCGGCGGTAACGGCGAAATGCTGGGCGGCCTGATCGGTTCTTACGACGTGAACGACCAGTTCTCCGTTCGCCTGGGCTACGAAGGCCGTGAGCACAGCGACGAAGGTTTCGGCAACGGTTACGACAAAGTTGGTCTGGGTGGTACTTACACCACTGGCCCGTGGGCGTTCACTGCTGACATCTACGATGTAAGCGAAGACGGTGCTGATGGCGATGACCGTACTGCATGGGCCCTGGGTTCTTACTACCGAGTCTCCAGTAACTTCGACGTGTTCCTGGAGCTGAACCAGCGTGACCAGCAGTCCATCGACGTCACCATCGGTGGCGGCGACGGCCCTGTTAGCGTTGAGCGCGCTGACGGCGACGACATTTACTACCTGACTGGCGCTCGTTACCACTTCTAAGCCTTGGTTAAACCAAGCTTAAAGTTGTAACACCTGTAGTAGATAATGAACCGGCCCCTTTTGGGGCCGGTTTTTTTATGGTGGTGCGCCAGGCATGGCGCGCAGCGCCAATTAGGCGCTATCCGGTCCGCCGTGGTGGTTGGCCGGATGACTTGGGGGTGAAAGTCCCCTACGGACCCTGATAGCGGGAACCGTTAGCTGAACAGCAAGGGTGTTCGTCGTGAGGCGGAATCTGAAGGAAGCTGTAGGCAAACTCCTGGCCCGACGAACAGGAACCGCATATGAGGCAGCCACATCTGGGCGAGAGGGCCATGAAACTCGAAGCCCAATAGCTATCCAGAAGATGTGGAAGTAGATGCGGCGGGTAGATGGGAGGAAGGTCGCGCGCCTTACCCTGGGAGGCCTGTTCGCCTGCCATTGGCTACCGACACCGTGAGGTGTCGGGATGGGCGAACAGGAGTCAGCAGAGGCCATAGTAGGCTCTTTAACCAAGAGCTGAAGGGCTGAACCTGTCACGAGCGGATAGTTGACCGCTTTCTGATGTGTACGAGCAGAAGCCTCCCCGGAGGGCTCTCGATAACTGTGTGGCGGGCCGGAAGCCCAACGACTGTCGAAGCGCTTAGAGCACACAGGCGGGCGGATTCAGCGGAACGAAGCTCAGTCCAATAGTGGATGACAGGAACCGCCGTGGTACGGATCCGTTTGCCCGGTGGTGTGAGAGGACGGGGGAGGCGACTCCCCCTCCTGGTATGGATTGACCCGTCAAGGGGTCGGTTGGCTTTACTACATGTGATTGTCCTCAATGCCTACGGCTCAGGAAGCGAGGGGCTATCAGCGACGGTGGATCTCTCTGGTATTCGTGGGTTGGGTACCGACCTGTCATCACTTCGTCGCGGAGCTACCCTGGTCTACAAGCGAGGGTCACTCCGCCCTGGAGGGCGGAGGCCTCATAGGAGGGTCAGGGGGTCTCCCACCGGCCCGACGCTCCCTGAGCCGTAGGCACTGGGACGCGAGGATCATGCGGTAGCCCGGCTGCCATGCGGCTTGCCCATGGCCTCACAGGCAATCGCCCACAGGAAACCAGCCAACTCACGCGCCACCGCGGTGGTGACCTGCTGCTTGGCTTTGCCCGTGGCGGACAGGCGACGGTAACGCCCGCATAAGCGCTTCTGCGCTTCCCAGGCGATCGCCTGCACCGTTGGCGAGGTCTTCTCGGCGCGCTGCTCAATGATTCGTGTCTTGCGGGCCGGGAAGCGGTAGCTCCAGGCGGCTTCCACCAACACCCGTCGCACGTGGCCATTGCAGGTCTTGGTGATACCGCCCTGCCGCCGGCTACCACCGCTCGAGTGCTCGCTGGGCACCAGCCCCAGGTAGGCCATCAGTTGGCGGGGCGAATCGAAGCGCGTGATATCACCGAGCTCCGCCAGCACC
>NZ_JAKGAY010000049.1:0-15025 GCF_021532545.1 Halomonas sp. Cn5-12 | reverse complement strand
AGATCAACCGCAAGAGTGTGATTGTTCTGGCCGAGGACGGCACCAAACAGTACAAGGTCTCGCCGGAGTTATTAAGGCCTCTGCGTGACGTGAAGTAGGTCAACTACGTCGTGGAATGAACGCTTACTACCGGAAGAACTCGCTGTGGAGTCCAAGCTACTTTGCGGGAAGTGTCGGAGGCGCCCCCCTGAGCATGGTCAAGCAGTATATTGAGCAACAATCGAGGCCGGACTAGGGGCGCTCTCGCGCCCCTCGCTATCCATCCTCGCACTAGAAGAAGTACGGGGTTTTTCGCGATGTTCGATAAAAAAACGCCTTGGCGTTAACCAAGGCGCTATGACGCAGTTTGAACGGCGGAACGTTTAACAGCTTTTCGCTACCGGCTTGCGCCCTGCTTCGCCATCAAAAAATAGCGGGCGCAGCTTAACGCCTGCCATGTTGCCAGCGAAGGCCGCCGCCATCCACACCCAACCGTGCAGGCTGCCGGAAGCAATGCCGCTAAAGTAAGCGCCAATGTTGCAGCCAAAGGCCAAGCGAGCCCCGTAGCCCAGCATAATGCCGCCAATCACCGCCGCCAGCACAGATTTAAGCGGAATACGGAAGTTAGGGGCAAAGCGCCCGGCCAGGTTTGCCGCTGCCAGCGCGCCCAACATAATGCCAACGTTCATCACCGTGGTGATGTCTCCCCATACGCTGGCTTCCAGCGCGGCGGCATTGCCGGGTGCCTGCCAGTAGCCCCACTGGCTCACATCGCCACCCACCAGCTCAAAACTCTTGGCCCCCCACAGCGCAAACGCCGAGGTGATGCCCCAGGGCCGGCCAGCCAGTGCCAGCGTAGCAAAATTCAGCAATGCCAGGGCTACCGCACCGGCTACCAGCGGCCACGGGCCGGATAACCAACGCTCGGCTCCAGGCTTATCCACCAGCGGGGCTTGCTCTAGATGACCGTGGCGGCGTTTCTCCATAATCACGGTAAAGACCGCAATGGCAGCAAACAACACTAAGCTAATGCCAATACCGCCGCCAACTCCGGCTACATTGACCAGCGATACCGGCTGGAAAGCGGGCAGGCTCTGCCACCAGGCAAAGTGCGCGGTGCCAATCACCGACCCCACAATAAAGAACACCAGCGTAATCAGCATGCGTGCATTACCGCCGCCTGCGGTAAACAGCGTGCCGGAAGCACAGCCACCGCCTAGCTGCATGCCTACCCCGAAGATAAACGCGCCCACTAATACAGAAATACCGGTGGGAGAAACGAAGCCGCGCACTTCAGTACCAAACAGGCTGCCCGCGCCCAGCGCCGGGAAGAACAGCACCACGGCAATCGCCAGCATGACCATTTGCGCCCGCAGCCCACGCCCACGGCGCTCGGTAATAAACACCCGCCACGCCGCTGTAAAGCCAAACGCCGCATGGTACAGCACCATACCCAGCAGGCCACCTACGATCATAAGTAAGCCGATATTGGCGCTAAACAGCACACCAATCACCAAGGCACCCAGCACAATGGCTGCGGCTGCCAGTAGAGGCACCCGATGATTAACCGGTGCCACCGTAGAGGTCGTCGCCATAGTTCACCTTTAAGTAATGCTAAAAGCGCCGACAGAAATCAAGCGCTTAGCTAATTTAGATAAGGGTTATCAACTAATCAAACAAACCGTCCAAGCCCTACCGCAGCACGCAGCCGATCCATGGTCACGGCGGCTTCCTCACGGGCACGCTCAGCGCCTTTTTGCAGGACTGCTTCAATATGAGCCGGGTCTTCCATCAGCGCGTTATAACGCTCACGAGGGGCGCTTAGGTGGGCGTTGACATACTCAAATACGCGGTCTTTCGCTTCGCCCCAGCCAATGCCCTCTGCGTACTGCTGGCGCATAGCCAACGCTTCGGATTCACTCGCGAAGGCTGAGAAAATCTGGAACAGGGTGCAGGTATCCGGGTCTTTCGGCTCGCCGGGTTCCAGCGAGTTGGTTTTGATTTTACGCACCAGCTTCTGCAGCTTTTTCTCGCTCACAAACAGCGGGATGGTGTTGTTGTAGCTTTTGGACATCTTGCGTCCATCCAACCCTTTCAACACTTCCACTTTTTCATCCACGACGGCTTCAGGCTGTACAAAGTACTGGCCTTTAAACAGGTGGTTAAAGCGGCCAGCCATATCTCGCGCCATTTCGATATGCTGAATCTGGTCGCGGCCAACCGGCACTTTATTCGCATTGAACATCAAAATATCGGCGGCCATCAGTACCGGATAGCCAAACAGCCCCATGGTGACGCCTTTATCCGGGTCTTGATTACCGGCTTCCTCATTCTCCGCCACCGCGGCTTTATAGGCGTGGGCACGGTTCATCAGGCCCTTGGCACACACACACGAGAGCATCCACATCAACTCAGGGATTTCTAAGATATCCGACTGCCGATAGAAAATAGCGTTATCGGTATCCAGCCCCAGCGCCAGCCATGTTGCCGCGATCTCCAGGCGAGACTCCTGCACGCGCTTCGGGTCTTGGCACTTAATAAGCGCGTGGTAATCAGCCAAAAAGTAAAACGACTGAACGTTGGGGTCTTGGCTGGCCTCAATAGCGGGCTTGATCGCCCCTACATAGTTACCGAGGTGCGGGGTACCGGTGGTGGTGATACCGGTGAGAACGCGGGTTTTGGCAAGCTGACTCATAGTTTTCAGGCTCTTAGTTTACAGGCTCTTAAGAAAATGCTGCCATGATAACGCGCACTCGGTTGTGTGGCGAATGGGGTTATTGCCAGCCAACCAGTTGCCAGCCACCGCCGTTTCCCGTTTCAGGCGAGCTATTTGACGGATAAACAATTGCACCATCTCCTGAAACATCAACAAACTTTGCTCTTACACTGCCAAACAAGTTACCGCCTGAGTTAATACTTGCTTTGGTATAAGGTGCATAAATATTGGCTACGACGCGTCCGCCTCCATCAACATTAACTCCCACTCCGTCACTCTCGTAACTCGAAAAAATTGAGAATGTAGGACGATCTGAGGAGCTAAATGTTTGAGTTACTGGCATTTTGACATTACTACCAAGGGAAACCTTTCCTCCCACAAAAACTGTCAAACTACTGTCATCATCAATAACAACACTACCATTAATATTATTACCGCCATTTCCAGTAATAAAATCACCATCGATTACTAACACTACATCACCACCACTTATTCTCAGCACAGGACTACCTGCAAATTTTAAATTTTCTAAACGATAAAAAGCTGCTTTATCAGCTAGCAAAAAATTTTCTTGAGACCTAGCATATTCTACCCAGTTTCGCACATTCCAAGTTTCGTCATATCGTTCAATTTTTTCAGGCGTAATACGCCATTCATTATTTGGGTACGACCCCACTGTGATAGACCCTTGACTACCAAGCTCAGACTGATAACGAGCCATTTCTTGTGTCAGGTCATTTCCGGAGAAATCAAAAACGTCACACCCTTGAGGCTCAAGTTGAGTAAGCCCTGGTGAAGTATAAGGAAAAAACTGGTCTCTATTACCATTTACTAAATGGTCAGCAGGATCATTGCGTGGCGATACAATTCTACCTCCTGCATAAATCGATTCACCCACACTAAAGTCCCATTGAGTAGTTCTTACTTCTCCCTCTGCCTTTACATGACCCAACACCTTTGTAGTATTGTTGATGATAATATCTTGCATACTTTCTATATTGCCACTTACAGGGTAATTTTGACTATTTTGTGAAGTGACATTCCCGTTGGCAATAACATTACCATGTACACTAACAGAATTAATATAAATCTTACCTATGGCCTCGACTCCACCATGCACTTGACCACCGCCTGTTAACTCAACATCGGCACCATTAGAAGTAGTCCGGACTAAAGGGCCGGCATAAATTTCTGGCTGATCTTTATCCCATGGATCATCACTTGAGCGATAGCTACTGATAGTGGAACCACTACCTGAAGTTACTCCTTCACAGCCAACTACAGGAGCTTCAAAGGGGCTCAAGCTACCATCGCCGCTGTTACTATCATTGTCATTACTACCGCCTCCAGAATCGCCACCAGACCCCGTGCCTCCACTGCCCTTTCGATAAATTGCCACCGTTTCACGAACAGCATTGTTATTTGTTCCATCATCTTGTGTTGTAACAATAACCTCTTCACCTTCAATCTTTACTTTAACTTTTAATTTATTTGTGTTGTCAAACGTGCTCGTGAATTCCAAAAGAGCAGTTATCTCGTCCCATCTATAAATTTTTTCTTTTTCCTCTCCCATATCACTCTGAAGTTTATTAAAATTTTCGCCTAGATCTCCAACCATTGAGCTATGAATCTCTGACATCATGCTATCTGAGTTCATCTGCGCTTGAACAGAAGCACGATAATTCCCCGCTAGCCGCTCATCCACCAGCGCAGCATTCATCCCCGACATGCCAATTACCAACGACACGCTCAGTAGCACCAGTACGATAATAAGGGCAGCGCCTTGTTGTTTTTGCATAATCAGCACCTATAGAAAGGCTTCTGCTCGATTTTGTATGCGAAGCATATGCTCTTCATAGCTTTCCCCGTTCTGGGTAGCTAGCCGTATTGTCATCTCGTAAAGACCATCGCCTAAGTCTTCAAAAAAAAACGACTCTTTACTATCGTCGTAAAAGCCTTCAACAAGTGGCTCAGTGTGCCACCTGCTTTCGCTGTTACACCTTCTTCTAACACTTAAAGAGAAATTTCCACCTGTTTCTGATAAAAAATATCTTTTTGCTAAGCGCTCACCTTCTTCACATTGACTACTCCGAGAAGGAACTAAAACCTCAATAGGTATTTCCTCTAACTCAACGTCAACATATATTGCAGACCGGATATCTTGGACCATTACGCCTGTAATAAAAACAAGCGACTCCTGTTTACGGCTAAGATCTCTGACTTTGTCAAAGGTTTGAAACGTTGTGAGAAAAAGCTGCCCAGCACCCAAAATAATCACTGTACCAATGGCCATCGCAACCATTAGCTCAACAAGGCTAAAGCCTGCTTGGCGCACTTGAAACATTATGAGCTACCTATTTGAGGAAGGCGAACAGTGTACGTCAGTGGCTCATTGTCCTCGGTTGGGCCACTATCTCCGGCCGTCACTGCGATTTCAAACTCACACGCTTCACTACGAAGGGTAATAGCTCCGGAAAAGTAGCGAATGGGTGTATCGCTGCCTACAAACCAATCGTCTTGCCAGTCGCTTAGCACATTGTCGACCATTTCATCACAGCTTACGTTCTGAGCCAGCTGCGCCCAAAGCCGCTCCTGGGCGTCTACAGCAGCCAACGTCGCCACCGAGCGCTGGTAACCGGCAGTAGCGCTTTGCAGCGCTTTTACCTGCATAGCGGCCACCCCAATTAACCCAATGGAGAGCACCAATAACGCAATAAGTGCCTCTATTAAACTAAAGCCGCGTTGAGTCATAAGTTACCAACAGTCTCTAGGAGTACGATCACCGTTACTGTGTAGCTCCAGCGTCTCACATCCAGTTTTCACACGACTTTTTTCGCTTGTTGCACTGACTGTATAACTACCTGCACTGGGTCCAATTGTATCGAACATATATAAGTCATTTGATTGACTGTCAAGATACTGCTCGGCAGCAGTACAGTTTTCATAGCTGTAATTATTGGTATAACAACGCTCAAGGATGCTGGCAGTTTCCATGAGTACAGCTTTAGCCTCAGCGCGCTGGCTGCGCTCAACATAGCGGGTATAACTGGGATAGGCGATGCTTGCGATGATCCCAATAATGACCACCGCAATCAGTAATTCGATGAGGGTAAAGCCGCGCTGGTGCTTACTAACGTCACCCGCACGGCGCTCAAAAACATAAGACACTAAGCGATGCTCCCATATCAGTTCACTCATACTTTGAGTATGTCGCAAACCGATACCGTTTGCATTACCCGCTTACAATCACTTGCTCGCGCAGCTCTTTCGGCATCGAGAAGGTGATGTTCTCTTCACGCCCCTGCAGCTCAACAGGTGCCGTAGCCCCCAATGTCTGCAACTGATCAATCACGCCTTTTACCAGCACCTCGGGGGCACTTGCGCCAGCGGTGACGCCAATACGTTTTACGCCTTCCAACCACAATGGCTCGATTTGCTCGGCGTTATCGATCAAGTAAGCGGGGGTCCCCATACGCTCAGAAAGCTCACGTAGGCGGTTCGAGTTCGAGCTGTTGGGGCTGCCAACCACCAGCACCAAGTCGCTATCTGCTGCCAGCTCGCGCACCGCATCCTGGCGGTTTTGGGTGGCGTAGCAGATATCGTCCTTGCGCGGCCCCTGGATCTCGGGAAATTTTTCCCGTAGCGCGTCGATCACCTTGGCCGTGTCGTCCATAGAGAGTGTGGTTTGCGTCACGAACGCCAGCGCCGCCGGGTCGTTGACGACCAGATTGGCAACGTCCTGTTCGTCTTCCACCAGATAGATCTTGCCACCGTGGGAGGTGTCGTAGCGCCCCATGGTGCCTTCTACTTCCGGATGGCCTTCGTGGCCAATCAGAATGCACTCCTGGCCGCGCTTGGCGTAGCGCAGCACTTCCATATGCACTTTGGTGACCAGCGGGCAGGTGGCATCGAATACTTTCAGGCCACGCTGCTCGGCATCTTGCTGCACCGCCCGGGAAACGCCGTGGGCAGAGAAGATAACGATCACATCGTCGGGCACTTCATGGAGCTCTTCCACGAAGACCGCGCCGCGTTCACGCAGGGTTTCTACTACAAAGCGGTTGTGCACCACTTCATGGCGAACGTAAATCGGCGGGCCGAAGACATCCAGCGCGCGGTTGACGATATCGATCGCGCGGTCGACGCCCGCACAAAACCCGCGCGGGTTGGCTAGCTTGATCTGTACGGGCTGAGATGACTCTGATGACTGCATAAAAGCGCCTTGATGCAACCTGCATCGCTCAGGAAATTAGTGTGTGGTGATCGGCGTAACGTTGAGCACTTCAACCTCAAACGTCAATGTACGTCCTGCCAGCGGATGGTTGAAGTCAACGTCTACGCGGTCACCGTCAATGGTTTTGACCACGCCCGGCAATTCCGTTCCCGCTTTGTCGGCAAACGACATCACCATACCGATTTCAGGCGCTTCATCACCAAAGTCAGCCCGCTTCAGGGTTTGAATGTTCTGCGGGTTATGCTGGCCAAACGCATGCTCAGGGGTGATATGAAACGTCCCGCTCTGGCCCGCTGCCATGCCTTTAATGGGGTGTTCAAACCCCGGTGGCAGATTGCCGTCGCCATACTGAAACGTGGCTGGGGCCTTCTCTTTGGTGGAATCCACCACCGTGCCATCTTCCAGCTTCAGCGTGAAGTGCAGGGTAATTTCCATCCCGTCGTCGATTAGGTAATCCATGATGCCTCACTCATTGGCATGTTAAGAAGATGAAGAGTGCGCGGCTTTTTTGCGGCGACGCTCGCCCATCACCGACTCCCAGATAAGGCCAATGGCCCCTAGGGTAATGCCGATATCCGCCACGTTAAAGGCAGGGTAATACCAGCCTGCCGCATGGAAAGAGAGAAAATCCACCACATAGCCATGAATTAAGCGGTCGTATAGGTTACCCAGCGCCCCACCGATAATCAGCGGCAAGGCGATAGCGAGTAGCTTCTCATCTGCACGAATGCGCGACAGCCACACGGTGAGGCCAATGCTGGCACCAATAGCAATGGCTGCAAAAAACCAGCGCTGCCAGCCGGGGTGTTCGGCCAAAAAGCTAAACGCCGCGCCGGTGTTGTGCAGCAGCGTGAGGTTGAAAAACGGCAAGACTTCAACCGGCTGTGCATAGCTTAAAAAGTGGCTAGCGGCATACTTCGTCGCAAGATCCAACACAATGACCGCCACGGCAAGCCATAGCCAGCGCAGCGGCCGCCGCATGGGCGGCCGCTGGTGTGAATCGTTCACCGGGGAAGCTGTGTTAGGCATAGTGACGAATCTCACCGCTGCCTTCGGGCAGGTTACTTACACAGCGGCCACACAGGTCCGGGTGCTCGGCAACGCTGCCTACGTCTGCCCGGTGGTGCCAGCAGCGCTCGCACTTGGCATGCCCACTGGCGCTCACCGCAACCTTCAAGCCTTCAAGCTCAGTGCTTTCGGCATTGGCGGCATCCGCCAGCGGCGCTAGGTGCACTTCGCTGGTGAGCATCACGAAGCGCAGCTCGTCACCGAGCTTCGCCAGCGTCGCGTGCAGCTCTTCATTGACGAACAGCGTCACTTCCGCCGCCAAGCTACCCTTGATCACTTTAGCGTTACGGGCGTCTTCCAGGCATTTGTTCACCGAGTGCTTCACTTCCAGCACCTGCTCCCAGAACGCGCGGCCCATCTCGGCGCCCTCATCCAACGTGGAAAGCCCGGTGTAGTAAGTCTCCAGCAGCACGCTATCGCCACGCTCGCCGGGGATATGCTCAAAGATCTCCTCGGCGGTGAACGACAGAATTGGCGCTACCCAGCGGCTCAGCGCTTCCACCACGTGATAAAGCGCGGTTTGCGCGCTGCGGCGGGCCAGCGAGTCGGTTTGAGTGGTGTACTGGCGATCTTTGATCACGTCTAAATAGAAGCCGCCCAGCTCCCGTGCGCAGAAACCGTGTACCTGCTGGTACACATCCAGGAAGCGGTACTCCTCGTAGGCGGTTTCGATGCGGCCTTGAAGCTGTGCGGCGCGATCCACGACCCACTGATCCAGCGCCAGCATATCGCCAAACGCCACTTGGTCCCGCTTGGGATCAAAGCCGTTCAGGTTGGAAAGCAGGAAGCGCGCGGTGTTGCGGATACGACGGTACACATCGGCAGTGCGCTTGAGGATTTCATCCGAGACGGCCATTTCACCGGAGTAGTCGGTAGACGCTACCCATAGGCGCAGAATATCGGCACCCAGCTTATCCATCACGCTTTGCGGAGCGACCACGTTACCGATGGACTTGGACATCTTGCGGCCCTGGGCATCCACCGTGAAGCCGTGGGTCAGCAGCTGACGATACGGGGCATGGCCATCAATCGCCGCGCCGGTGAGCAGCGAAGAGTGGAACCAGCCGCGGTGCTGATCAGAACCTTCCAGGTACAAGTCAGCGCGCGGGCCGCTTTCATGACCGTGGGGGTGCGAGCCGCGCAGCACGTGGCGGTGGGTAGTGCCTGAGTCGAACCACACGTCCAGCGTGTCGGTGACTTTTTCGTAGTCAGCGGCTTCCGCACCAAGCAGCTCGGAAGGTTCGAGCTTGAACCATGCCTCAATGCCCTCTTGTTCCACGCGCTTGGCGGCTTCTTCCATCAGCGACACGGTGTTGGGGTGCAGCTCACCGGTTTGCTTATGCAGGAAGAACGGAATCGGCACGCCCCAGTTACGCTGGCGAGAGATACACCAATCCGGGCGGTTGGCGATCATGCTGTGCAGGCGCGCTTGCCCCCAAGCAGGAGTGAATTCCGTCGCTTCGATACCGGCCAGCGCGCGCTCGCGCAGGGTTTTGCCATCTTTACCCTGAATATCCATACCGACGAACCACTGGGCCGTGGCGCGGTAGATCACCGGCGTTTTATGACGCCAGCAGTGCATGTAGCTGTGCTTAATAGGCGTATGTGCCATCAGCGCGTTGACGTCACGCAGCTTCTCGATGATGTTCGGGTTGGCTTTCCAGATCATCTGACCGCCGAAGAACGGCAGGTCATCCGCGTAAACGCCGTTGCCCTGCACCGGATTTAGCATGTCGTCAAAGCTCATGCCGTGCTCACGGCAGGTGACAAAGTCATCCATACCGTAAGACGGAGCAGAGTGAACGATACCGGTACTGCCCACCTCAGACTCCACGTAATCCGCCAGATAAACCGGCGAGAGGCGGTCGTAGAACGGGTGGCGGAAATTGATCAGATCCAGGTGTTTGCCTTGGGTCGTCGCGACCACCTCACCTTGTAAACCAAAGCGCTCTAAGCAGCTCTCGACCAGCTCTTCGGCCAACAGCAGCAGACGCTCGCCGGTATCCACCAGCGCGTAGGTAAAGTCGGGGTGAACGTTCAGCGCCTGGTTGGCGGGGATGGTCCACGGTGTGGTGGTCCAGATCACCACGGCGGCGGGCTTTGATAGCTCGCTTAAGCCAAACGCTGCCGCCAGCTTGTCGGCGTCTTCCACGGGGAAGGCAACGTCGATGGCATCGGATTTTTTATCGGCGTACTCGACTTCCGCCTCGGCCAGCGCCGAGCCGCAGTCGAAACACCAGTTCACTGGCTTCAGGCCTTTAAAGACGTAGCCCGCCTCGACCATATCCGCCAGCGCGCGGATCTCGCCCGCTTCGTTGGCGTAATCCATGGAGCGATATGGATGATCCCAGTCACCGATGATGCCCAGGCGCACAAAGTCCACCAGTTGGGTTTCGATTTGAGCACCAGCGTACTCACGGCACAGCTCACGGGCTTTATCCGCCGGAAGGTGCTTGCCATGGGTGGTCTCGACCTTGTGCTCAATGGGCAGGCCGTGGCAGTCCCAACCCGGCACGTAGGGCGCATCAAAGCCCGCCAGGTTTTTGGACTTAACGATAATATCTTTAAGAATTTTATTAACGGCGTGACCGATATGGATACTGCCGTTGGCGTAGGGAGGGCCATCGTGCAGTACAAACAGCGGCGCACCCGCACGGGCTTCGCGCAGGCGCTGGTATAGGTTCATATCCTGCCACTGGGAAACACGCCCTGGCTCTTGCTTCGGCAGCATGCCGCGCATAGGAAAGTCGGTTTCTGGCAGGTTTAGCGTGTGCTTATAGTCCATAGTCCGGTCAGCCGTCGTTAGTATCGGCGGCGTCATCCGCCGAAGTGAAATCAGAAGAAGCGGTCTCACGCCCAAGCGGGGCCGAGGCCAGCGGAAGAGAGGTCGTTAGATCAGCGTCGGCGGTCGCAAAGTAGCGGCGCGCCTTGGCTTGGTCCTGGTGAATCTGTGCTTTTAGCGCGTCAAAATCGTCAAACTTCACTTCCCCCCGCAGCCGTGTGCAGGGGTAAACCGTCAGCCGCTGGCCATACAGATCGCCGGAAAAATCCAGCAGGTGCACTTCCAGCGTAGGGCGTTTAGACCCTACCGTAGGCCGAAAGCCGACGTTCGCTACGGCGGGGTGGCGCTCGCCATTCGCCAATTCGGCCACCACCGCAAATACTCCCCGTAGCGTCAGCGGCTGGGGCAATAGCGGTAGGTTCGCGGTCGGTACACCAATGGTGCGCCCCAACTGCTGGTCGCGCACCACGCGGCCATGCAGCGAATAAGGCCTGCCCAACAGGCGGGCGGCCACTTCAAAGTTACCGCTGGCCAGCAGCGTACGCACTCGAGTGCTTGATACCCGCTCGTCATCGACTTTGAAGGTGCGAGTATGCTCTACGCCAAAGCCATGAGTGCGCCCCACGGCTTCTAACAAACTGAAGTCGCCACGGCGATCACAGCCAAAGCGGAAGTCGTCGCCCACCACTAGATGCTTAACGCCCAGCCCATCAATCAGTACCTGATCGATAAACTCGCGCCCGGTGAGGCTGCGCAAGGCATCGTTGAACGGCAGGCAAAGCACCTGCTCGGCACCGTGGTCGCGCAGCAGGCGCACTTTTTCCCGCAGGCGCGTTAAGCGCGGCGGCGCTTGGTCTCCGGCAAAAAACTCGCGGGGCTGAGGCTCAAACACCACCACGGTCAGCGGTACGTTCAGGCGCGCAGCGTGCTCGCGGCACTGCTGTAGAATCGCCTGATGGCCGCGATGCACGCCATCGAAATTACCAATGGTCGCCACGCAGCCACGATGGGACGCTGTCAGATTGTGCAGACCTCGAATGACGTGCATGGCACCTCTTTTTTAAAAGCTTGTTTTAAAAGCGTTTTCCGTTTTAAGGCCGTTGGCCGTTTTCAAAGCGTTTGATTATAACGAACGCGCTGCTCTGGTGCAGAAGAAGATAATAGCGCTCACGCGCCTGCCCCTTTCCTAGCCGTTCATTTTAAAGTGGCGAAGCCGCAGGCCAAGCGCCGTTAACCAGATAAAGTAGAGCCCGCCCCCGAGCACGACTAGCCCGGCTACCCACCCCACACGCTGCCATAGCCCAAACTCTAACCACACCTGCCAATCAGGTGAGACTAACATAAGCGCCACGCTCATCAGCACGCTGCCGCCGACTAACTGCACCGAGTAACGCCCCCAACCCGGCTGAAACACCAGCACCTGCTGGCGGTAAAGCAGATACCCCAGTAGCCCCGCGTTTAAAAATGCAGAGAGCGCAGTGGCCAACGCCAAGCCCGCGTGGGCCAGCGGCCAAATCAGCAGTAGGTTGAATACCATGTTCGCGACCATGGCGATAATGCCTACCTTCACCGGTGTTTTGGTGTCCTGACGGGCGAAGAAACCAGGCGCTAGCACCTTAATCAGCATAAAGGCCACCAGCCCGAAGGCATAGGCACGCAGGCTCATGGCCGCCATCTGAATATCGTTATCGGTCATCGCCCCATAGTGGAACAGGGTAATCAAAAACGGTTCAGCCAGTATCGCCAGCGCCAATGCCGCCGGCACGCCCAACAGCAGCACCACACGAATCGCCCAATCCAACATGGCGGAAAAGTGCTCGGTGGACTGCTCCGCGTGCCGCTTGGAAAGCGCAGGCAAGATAATGGTGCCAATCGCCACGCCAAACACGCCAAGCGGTAGCTCTACCAACCGATCCGAGTAGTAGAGCCACGAAACGCTCCCCGCCGCCAACAGCGATGCCAGCACCGTATCCAACAGCAGGTTGATCTGCGATACCGATACGCCAAACAGCGCCGGGGCCATCAGTTTTAAAATACGCTTGACGCCGTCATGGGCGAAGTTAGGCCACGGCGTCGGCAGCAGCCCCAAACGCAGCAAAAACGGCACTTGAAAGGCAAGCTGGGCCGCCCCGGCAATCAGCACGCCCCACGCCAGCGCCATAGCGGGCTCTTCCATTAGCGGCATTAAGAATAGCGCCGCGCCGATCAGCGAAATATTCAGCAGCACCGGCGTAAATGCGGGCACTGCAAAGCGGTTCCAAGTGTTCAGCACGCTGCCGGAGAAGGCGGTGAGCGAAATGAGCAGCAAATACGGAAACGTCAGCCGCAGCATATCGGCGGTCATCGCGAGTTTATCAGGGTCGCGTCCAAAGCCAGGGGCAAACAGCCATACCAGCCAGGGCGCGCCCAGCATCGCCAACGCGGTGATTAGCGCCAGCAGCGCGGTTAGGCTCCCCGCTACCGCATTCAGCAGTTCACGGATCTCCTGCTTGGTGCGCTGGGTGGAGTACTCAGAGAGCACCGGCACAAATGCCTGGTTAAACGCCCCTTCTGCAAATAAACGGCGCAGAAAATTGGGAATTTTAAACGCCACAAAGAAGGCATCCGAGCCATTGCCTGCGCCCAAAAACGTTGCCACGACCACATCGCGCACCAACCCCATCACCCGGGAGAGCATGGTCATCGCGCTGACCACCAACCCCGAACGCATTAGCCCGCGGCGTGGTGGCGGCATATTGGCATGCTGTGGTGTATCGGCGCTCATCAGGTTATTCCCTACAGGCTAAATAGAGATGCACATATCGCCCGGTAGGCGACGTTCAGGCACAAAAAAACCGGCCGCAGCCGGTTTTTTTTATGGCGCCTGCCGGCTTACGCCGCCAGAGCCTTAATGCGCTTGTTCAAGCGGCTTTTCAGACGTGCAGCTTTCTTCTTAGAAAGAACGTCTTTATCAGCAATACGGTCAACGACCGGCTGCATTACCTTGAACTCTTCCATCGCTTTGCCATGGTCGCCGGTGTTAATCGCTTTGATCACACGCTTGATGTAGGTGCGGACCATGCTGCGCTGGCTGGATTTCAGGACACGACGAGTCTCGGCCTGGCGGGCGCGCTTGCGTGCTTGCTTGCTGTTCGCCACAGGTATCTCCTTGGAGAATAAGGGCTGCCTAAAAACGGCAACGAATTTACTATGTGTTTGTCGGCTGGCATTTGCCAAATCACGACATTTCCGTAACAACCAATTGATTTAGCAGCGTTTCTAACTCTGCCAAATAGTGTAACGAGCAGTCTGATAGCTGCCCGCTCACGGGTCTTGTCTGAGAGGATGGCGTAGTCTATCACGCGTAAAGCGGGCTTGCTAGCCGCTGTCAATGCTTTTCGGGCGGGGGACCGCTAGCGCTCCTACCAGTGGTTGTACTATTCGGTAGCTGTACATAATCCCAGCGCATCTCAAAGGGGTATACTTGACATCCTCCCCTCCCTCAGCTTGCGCTGCCGCCTTGCGGCGGAAAGGAAGGGGATTCCCAGGTCGTTACCTTCCTGGTTCCTGCTTCGATGTTCGTTGCCTTCAATGCCTTGGCACTGCTGGTCTTACACAAACTCCACAGGCGTACATTCCCGAGTGCCCCTCGGTATGATCTTTCAACCATCTGCACCGGCTAATAGCGCGGTGCCTGCTTGCAGAATGTTGCGGGCCGCATTCACGTCGCGGTCGATGCCCTGAGCACCGCAATCTGGGCAGTCCCAGGTGCGAACATCCAGCGGTAGTGATTCCCGCACAAAGCCGCAGCTATGGCAGCGTTTTGAGCTTGGGTACCAGCGATCAATCTGGACAAACTGCCTTCCCGCCCAGGCCGCCTTGTAGTCAAGCTGGCGCACTAACTCCCCCCAGCCAACATCACTGATGGCGTTAGAGAGATGGCGGTTTTTGACCATGTTCTTCACCTGCAAACTCTCCGCTGCAATCACTTGGTTCTCGTTAACGATCTGGCGGGTGAGTTTATGCAGGTGGTCACGGCGCGTGTCAGCAATCTTGGTGTGACAGCGAGCGACCTTTAACCGTGCCTTGGCTCGGTTGTTCGAGCCTTTTTGCTTACGGCTGAGGCGCCGCTGCGCCTTCGCTAGCTTTCGGGCATAGCGGGCAGTGTGGCGGGGATTATTCACCCGATGGCCGTCACTGGTCACGAACAGGTCTTTGATCCCCAGGTCGATACCGACCATCTTGAACGTAATTGGCAGCGCCTCAG
>NZ_JAKGAY010000048.1:0-15850 GCF_021532545.1 Halomonas sp. Cn5-12 | reverse complement strand
GAGCAGAAGCCTCCCCGGAGGGCTCTCGATAACTGTATGGCGGGCCGGAAGCCCAAAGACTGTCGAAGCGCTCAGAGCACACAGGCGAGCGAATTCAGCGGAACGAAGCTCAGCCCGATAATGGGGGGCAGGAACCGCCGTGGTACGGATCCGTTTGCCCGGTGGTGTGAGAGGACGGGGGAGGCGACTCCCCCTCCTACTCGATCTTTTTTGTGATATCGAATATAACAACGTAGGAGTTTTTATGTCTAAATTAAGAGTCGCCGTCGATGCCGGCGGAACCTTTACCGACGTCTGTATCTATCACGAAGATACTCAGGAATTCCGCGTCACCAAGGTTCCCTCTACGCCAAGCAACCCCAAGCAGGCCGTGATCGATGGGATACGGCGTGGCGATATCGATCTATCGGATGTGGACCTGTTCTTCCATGGCACCACCGTTGCCACTAATGCGCTGATTACCCGCCGCTTCCCCAGGGCAGCACTGGTCACCACCAAGGGCTTTCGCGACGTGATCGAGATTCGCGACGGCACCAAGGACAACCTCTGGGATGCCTACGAGGACGTGAGCGGACCCTACATTCGCCGTCGCGATCGTTTCGAGGTGACCGAGCGCGTCGACTACGCCGGTGAGGTGGTGACTCCGCTTGATGAAGAGGAGGCCCGCATCCTGGCTCGCAAGCTCAAGCGGCGTGGCGCCACCACGGTGGCGGTGTGCTTTATCAACTCCTATGCCAACGCCCAGAACGAGAGGCGCATGCGAGAGATCCTCGAGGAGGAAGTTCCCGAGGCCAGCGTCTCCACGTCATCGGATATCCTCCCCGAGATATTCGAACATGACCGCTTCAATACCGCAGTGGCGAATACGGTGCTGGGTCCACTGGTGTCGGACTACGTCAAGCAGCTCGATGATGAGTTGAGTGCGGGTGGCTACGACAACGACCTGCTGCTGCTGCACTCTGGTGGTGGCTCGATGACCCCGGCCATGGCGAAGCACTTCCCGGTCCGTCTGGCAGCATCCGGTATCGCCGCGGGTGCGATCGCCGCCAAGCATATCGCCGAACAGTGCGGTTATCAGAATGCTGTCGGGCTTGATATGGGGGGCACTTCCACAGATATCTCGCTGATCCATGACGGTGAGTTGCGCGTGACCAAGCAATGGGGAGTGGAGTATGGCCACCCCATCGTGTTCCCGAGCATCGAGGTGCTAACCGTCGGTGCCGGAGGCGGCTCCTTGGCACATATTGATATCGCCGGTGCCCTGCGCAATGGCCCTCAGTCCGCGGGTGCCGACCCCGGCCCGGCCTGCTACGAGCGCGGCGGCTCGGAGCCTACCAATACGGATGCTAACCTGGCGCTGAACCGTCTGGGCACCGTCCTTGCGGGCGGCGCACTCGAACTGAACCGGGAAAAGGCGATCCAGGTCATCGAAGAGCGTATCGGCCAGCCGCTATCGCTGGATACGGCAGAGGCGGCACAGGCGGTCATCAAGGTGGCGAATGCCAACATGGCCGATGCGGTGCGGCTGGTGTCGATCCGCCGTGGCTTGGACCCGCGGGATTTCGCCCTGATCGCCTTTGGCGGTGCCGGCGCCCTGCACGGTGCGGAGGTGGCCAAGGAGCTGGGTATCCCGGCGGTGATTGTGCCCCCCAACCCCGGGGTGACCTCGGCGATGGGGTGTCTGCTGGTGGATATCCAGCACGACCTCTCGATGATGTACACCGCGGCGGCGGATAGTGCCGATCTGGAAGATCTCAATCGCCATTTCCGGTCACTGGAAGATGAAGCGGTGGACCGGCTGCGCCACGAGGGCGTCGCTGATGCCGATGTGGTCCTGCAGCGTGGCATCTCCATGCGTTATCAGGGGCAGTGGCGCTCTCTGCAGGTGGCGATGGGCAGTAGCGATGCGTCACTCGAGGGTACTATCGAGATGTTCCACCAGGAGCATGAGCGGCAGTTTTCCTTCCGCCAGAATGCGCTCCCCGTCGAGATCTACCAGCTTCACCTGCGTGCCGTGGGCAAGACGCCCAAGCCGGAATTTCCGCGCAGCGAGCGGCAGCCTGGTGCTCAGGCAGAGCCTCATGCGCATCGTGAAGTGTACTTCGAGGGGCAGTGGCACCAGACGCCGGTCTACGACCGGACAACCCTGCCGGTAGGGTTCGAGTTCTCCGGTCCCGCGATCATCGACCAGCTGGACTCCACCACCGTGGTACCGCCCGATACGGTGGCGTCGATCGATGAGTGGAAGAATATTCGCATTCAACTGATTCAGCCGGAAGAGGAGGCATGATCATGGCACATACCAATAAGGATAACGCTCTCGATCCGGTCACCTTCGAAGTCCTCAAGAACGCCTTCGCCACCAGCGTCGACCTGATGAGCGAGCAGATTCTGCGCACCTGCTACTCCTTCGTCATCTACTCGCGTGACTTCTCCTCCGCGTTGTGCGATGCCCAGGGCAACACGGTCATGCAGGGCAGCGGCGACATCGCGGTACACGTCGGCACCCTGCACTTTCAGTGCAAGGCGGTACTCGAGGAGTTTGCAGGCGATATTCACCCCGGTGATGTCTTTGCCATCAACGACCCCTATCGTGGCGGCACGCACCTCAACGACGTCAGCTTCATTCGCCCGATCTTTTCCGTAGGGGAAATCATCGGCTTTGCCCAGAACAAGGGGCACTGGGCGGATATCGGCGGTAGTGTGCCGGGCTCTTTCGACGTCAACGCCAGTACCCACTTCAGCGAGGGGCTTCGCATCACGCCGGTACGCGTCTGGCGGGAAGGCGTCTTCCTGCACGATGTCGCTCAGCTGCTGGTCTCCAACACCCGCGCTCCGGCTCAGGCCCTGGGAGACCTGCAGGCCCAGGCAGAGGCCACGGCGGTCTGTGAGCGTGAGGTTCTCCGCCTGGTCGACAAGTACTCCAAGGCTACCGTGGTGGCTGCCATGCAGGAGACCCAGGACTATGTCGAGCGGGTCGTACTCAAGAGCCTGGCGGGAATGCCCAAGGGCGAGTGGGAGACGGTCGACTATATCGATGCCGACCCTGCGCTGGGCGAGGGGATGGTGCCGATTCGCATTAAGCTGACGCTGGATGGCAGCGGCATTCACTATGACCTGTCGGGGTCGGCGCCTGCGGTTTCCACCTTTCTCAACTCCAGCTATGGCACGACCCACTCCGCCATCTACGCGGGTACTAAGACCTTCTTCCCCGATGTTCCGCTCAACTCCGGTTTCTATCGTGCGGTGACGGCCAATATCGGTGAAGAGGGCAGCGTGGTGAACGCGGGCTGGCCCCATGCGGTCACCGGCTTCTGCTCCGGTCCCTACGAGAAGGTCATGAACGGTATCTTCGAGCTGTGGAGCGGGGTCATGCCGGAGCGTGCCATGGCCTGTGCCTTCAACCTGGAGTACCTGTTGATCGGCGGTAATGATGGGCGTACCGGCAGCGGCGACTACTTTATGTGGTACGACTGGATGGCCGGCGGCTGGGGCGGGCGTCAGACCAAGGACGGCTCGTCGGCCACTTCGCCGGTGTTCGGCGCCGGGCTAGCCGTTCAGCCGGTGGAGGGGCAGGAGAGGCTGAATCCCGTGCTGACAATGTGCCACGAGATCAGCATGGACTCGGCCGGGCCAGGCCGCTTTCGTGGCGGCTGCGGTGTCGAGAAGGGGGGCAAGCTTACTCAGGTCGACAAGACGGTGATGAGTTACTGCTGTGACCGCGGCCGTTCGGTGACCTGGGGGGTGAATGGTGGCCTGCCCTCCGTGCCCCACGGGGTGTGGATCAATAAGGGAATGCCGGATGAGAAGTACTTGGGGGCCACCTTTTCGAACGTGACGGTACGCTCCGGAGATACCTTCACGCGTCCCTCGGCGGGTGGCGGTGGCTTCGGTGACCCGCTGGAGCGCGATGCACAAGCGGTGCTGGAGGATGTGATCGATGGCTATGTATCCGTCGAGCGCGCCGAGTGTGACTATGGCGTGGTGATCCAGGTTAACGATCCTGATATCGATGACTATTCGATCGACGCAGAGCGAACCGTCAGGGCTCGCGAGTGGATCCGGACAAATCGGCGGGAGTGGCTGCAGACAACACCCGAGGACGTTGCCAAGCAGTATCGAGATGGCGAGCTGAATGTCCTGGATGTGATTCGTCGCTACGGCGTGGTGCTGGACTGGGGCACCGGCGAGCTGCTGGAGAAATCCACTCGACAGTATCGTGACTCGCTGGCCAAGCGCTCATCCAGTTATTGGACGTGATATTGCGATCGCTAACGTGAACGGCGAGACTTCGTAGGATCCTGGCTGGATCAGATCGGGCCGAGCCTCCGGAGTCTCGCCTTCGTTGCGACACGCTCATACACGGCACGTGAACAGACAGAGAGGAATGGCATGAAAACAACGATGACAATGCCAGGAGCCGCTGAGTTGCCAGGAGTTGCCAGGCCGATAAGGGCCGGTGGAGGCACAAGGCCCGACACAAGGCTAATCTCATACTCGCAGGATCGCTGGACTCAGGTCATTTCCGACACTTACTTTCCATTGACGCTCAATTACGGCGGCCACAAGGAAGACGCCTTCCAGGGGACGCTGAGACTCTGGAGGGCAGAGGGAAGTGACTTCTCTCTATCGCGACTCATATCTGACAGGGCTGAATACTCCCGGTCGCGTTCGCAAATTGCTGAGGATAGCCAAGCCTCGTTTCTGGTGACGATACCGTTAAAGGCAAAGGTGTTTTTTTCCCAGCATGGAAGAAGCTTGAATTGCCCCCCGGGCCACTTCATCGTCGAACAGGGCGATGCGCCCTATCAGTTCGGCTATACAACGCCAAACGACATGTGGGTGTTCAAGGTGCCCGAGGGTCCGATGAAGTCCCGCATTCGGCGTCCGGAACGCTATTCGCAGCACTGCTTATCCGCCCAGGAGGGCATCGGCTGTGCCTTCGTCGAATTCCTGAAGATCTGCTCGCAGCATGTAAGTGATTGCAGCGTGGAGGATCAGAGTCGCTTGTTCGAGCAGGCCCTGAGCATGCTGTCGATGGTGCTAGAGCAGGACGAGCGTGTGCTGAATAGCGACCAGTCACATATGAAGACTGCGCACCTCATGCGAATTGAGCGCTATATCTCGGCCAACCTGGGCGACCCTAATCTGTCGCCCACTCGCATCGCCCATTTCTGCGGTATTTCCCTGCGCTACTTGCACAAGCTATTTTCAGGATCGGGGTATACGGTCGGTGAATGGGTTCGCGCCCAGCGGCTGGAAGCCGCACACCGCGAACTCGAATCGCTACCCGTGGGAATCAATATCGGTGAAGTGGCCTACCGCTGGGGGTTCTCGGAGCAGGCGCAGTTCAGCCGCGCGTTTCGCAGACGGTTCGGTTATTCCGCCAGCGAACTACGGGATCGCCAGACATGAGTGGCAGCAGTGTGACTCGAAGCCGGCAGCTAATCGCTCATCGTTAAAGCTTGGATTCAACCAATAAACGTGTATGGTCTCCTCCCGGCTTGCAAGGCCTCAGGCTGAAGAAAGGGACAGATTGGCTTTCATATATCCGGCCTGATGTTGAAGCCTGAGGCTTCTGGCCTTGATGAGACATTCGCGCATACCGTCCTTATCAGCACTTCGGCATTGGCTGCCTCTGCGTTTGCCAAGTTTTCAGTATGCCGGTCTTACCTGTATTCATCGTGCCTGTTGCCTACGCAACCTAGGTGACCTTCTCCCCAGAAACCGGTCCATCGGCAATGTGAGATTTCCGCTACGTTTACTCTGATAGCAGGAGATCTCGCGATGAAGCGTAATCGCCATACCGAAGAGCAGATCATCAGTATTCTCAAGGCCAACGAGCGCGGCGTCTCAATCGCCGAGCTGGCCCGCCAAAACGGCGTGACCGAGCGGATCCTTTACCGCTGGAAGGCCAAGTACAGCGGCATGGAGGTTTCGGAGGCCAAGCGCCTCCGCGAATTGGAAGCCGAGAACGCCCGGCTCAAGAAGCTGTTGGCGGAAAGCGCCCTCGACAATGCCGCGCTCAAGGAGATCGTCTCGGGAAAGTGGTGACGCCCGAAGCGAAGCGGCGGGCGGTACAGCCTCTGGTGACGGGCGGCTGGCTCAGCCAGCGAGGCGCCTGCAAGCCCCGCTATGGCTACTTACTGCTGCATGCACTGTTGCGTCAGGAGGATCTGGTGATCAATCGCAAGCGTACCTACCGGCTGTACTGCGCGCATGGCTTCCAGGTCCGGACCCGACGGCGCAAGCGCCTGATCCGGCCGAGGACACCGATGCCACTGCCGGACCGCCCCAACCAGCGCTGGTCAATGGACTTCGTGTCGGATCAGTTGGCCTCGGGGCGTCGGTTTCGCGTGCTGAACATCGTGGACGACTTCAACCGAGAGTGTGTCGGGCAACTGGCAGATACGTTCATTTCCGGGCGTCGCTTGGCCCGATTCCTGGACGAGATTGCTCAGCAGCGCTCTCTACCAGCCTCGATTGTTTGCGATAACGGGCCGGAGCTGACTAGCAAGGCAATGTTCTTCTGGGCGCGCGAGCGGAAGGTGACGCTGGCCTTCATCCAGCCGGGCAAGCCGACGCAGAATGCGTTCATAGAAAGCCTCAACGGCAAGTTCCGGGGCGGCTGCCTCAACCAACACTGGTTCCTGAGCCTGGCGGATGCACGGCACGAAATCACGCAATGAAGGACCCACTACAACCATGTCACATTGTGAGCGGACCTAAACCGGGGGGAAGGTCAAAGAGCTGAACAGATAAGGAAAAAGCTGGTAGCGAGCGCACATTTAGGGGTATGTGGCATTCCCGATCAGCGCATGGGTAATCATAGGAGATTTCAGACAGAGCAAAGAGGTTACATTATCCTCTAGTTGTAGGGTCCCGGATGATCGAATCGTCTATAGAAGTTATCCTCTGCTAGCCGCCAGGGAACTTCTTCAGCAATTCATCCGGGAGCAGGTTCATGGACATCAAGCTGCATAAACAATGGGATGGAGTCCTCCCCACCCTCTCCGGCGCCGATGCGCCACACTGAGAGGGTGAGGCCACCGGCTGAGGAGACCCTCCCATGAGCATTACACGTGTTGGTGTCGACATTGCGAAGTCCGTCTTCCACGTGCATGGCGTGGATCGTCATGATCAGGTCGCGTGGCGCGGCAAATACCAGCGTGACAAGTGGCTGGATGCCATCAGCAAACGCGTTCCGGTGGGCGCCGAGATCGGCATGGAAGCCTGCGCTTCGTCCCATCACTGGGCTCGCATGCTCCAGGCACGCGGCTACCACGTCAAGCTGGTCGCCGCTCAGTTCGTCAAACCCTACGTCAAGAGCAACAAGAACGACCGCGTGGATGCCGAGGCGATCTGCGAGGCCATGGGCCGTCCTCACATGCGCTTCGTGGCGATCAAGACGGTGGCCCAGCAGGACGTGCAGTCCGCGCAGGCCGCGCATCGTATCCGCAGCGAGTTGGTCCAGCAGCGCACCGCCAAGGCCAACCAGATTCGCGGTCTGGTGGGCGAGTACGGCCTGGTGACGCCCACCGGTATTGGCCAGCTGCGAGCCGCCATGCCGCGCTGGCTGGAGGATGCCGAGAACGGCCTTACCGACGACTTCCGGATCCTGCTGGCGGGGCTCGCCGATGACCTGCGCTACCTCGACGAGCGCATCGCTACGGTGACCGAGCGCATCGAGCAACATGCCCAGACCGATCCTTTGGCCAAGCGCCTGATGGCCCTCTGCGGTGTCGGTACGCTTACCGCCAGCGCCCTGGCCGGGGCTCTGGGGAATGCTCAGGCCTTCAAGCGTGGTCGCGACTTCGCCGCCTCGCTAGGCCTGACCCCGCGGCAGCATAGCACCGGCGGACGCGACCGTCTGCTGGGCATCAGCAAGCGCGGCGACAGTTACCTACGCACCCTGCTGATCCATGGCGCTCGCGCGGCATTGCGCTGGAATGAGGGCCGGGAGGACAACCTGAGTCTCTGGGTCAGGCAGCTCGCCGTGCGCAAGCACCCCAACGTCGCGATTATCGCCCTCGCCAACAAGACGGCACGTATTGCCTGGGCGATCACCCGCCATGATCGGACCTATGATCCCGACCTAGCGGCCCAGGCAGCGTAATACTGCATCAAGAAACCATTCTTATTACAAGGAGGTTGCCCCACCATCCACGATTGCTAAGCATGCGACATGATGGCGAACAGGTCGAACCGACGTCAGACAACCCCTTGGTCGCAGGGAGCCCCTGAGCTCGTATAAGCAATTGGGAGCTGACGTGCGGATAGCCCATCAGGGTCCGATGCCATTGGCGTCATCCATGAGACCGGATATACATGTGCAGTCGTACCTACCGCCCATCGCGCCTCATGCTGGCAAACGGGGAGGACTCCATATACAAGCGACCACGACACCGAAGGTTCAGGCAGCGTCCTCCAGCATTTCGGATAGCGAGCTTGCCCGCCAGTATGGCGTCTCCACCGCGACCATCCGGCGCTGGCGATACCGTGACGATGTCCATGACCGAACGCACACGCGTCACAACCTGCTGGCCACGCTCACGCCCGAGCAGGAGGAGGTGCTGATCGTGGCTCGCGAAGTCCTTCGCCTCGGCCTGGATGATCTCCTCGTCGTGGCGCGTGAGTTACTGGACCCCCGCTTGCCACGCTCCGGACTGCATCGCATGCTCCAGCGGCGCGAGGTGCCGAACTGGCGGAACTGGCTCGGTAGGACGCTGGCGATGAGAGGAAGCCCCGGCACAAGCCCTTCAAGGACTACGAGCCGGGCTTCGTGCATATCGACATCAAGCACCTGCCTCAGATGCCCGACGAGGAGCAAAAACGCTACCTGTACGTCGCCATCGACCGCGCCACGCGTTGGGTCTATCTGGAGATCAGGCGCAGCCAGTCCGCGAAGGATGCGCGGGCGTTTATGAAGCGGGTGGAGGAGAAGGCCCCCTTCAAGATCCAGACGGTGCTCACCGACAACGACAAAACGTTCACCGGTCGCTTCACACGGGCGGGCGGGCGAGCGCAAGCCCAGCGGCCCCCCCCCTTCGATCAGGAGTGCCAGACCCATAGTATCGAACACCGCCTGATCAAGCCGGGAAAGCCGCAGACGATCGGCATGGTGGAACGCTTCAACAGTCGCATCAGCGGCGTGCTGACGTCTCGGCGCTATACCTCAGGCGAGGACCTTGAGCAGACGCTCAAACGCTACACTTGGCTGTACAACCACCACATCCCGCAGAAGGCGCTGCACCTTCAATCACCGATTGCGGTGATGAAGGCATGGCAGACCAAACGTCCTGAGTTATTTACCAAGCGGGTGGTCAATCACACGGGACCCGACATCTAGTCAGAGCCCAGCCCAGACCAGACCAATGTTTCGTCGAGGGCTCGGCCAAAAATATCTAGCATTTCTTGAATTTCCTCTTTGGTTGATATCAGGGGTGGACAGAAAGCTATCGAGTCACCCATAGCCCTCGTAATCATCCCATGCTTCTGTGCACGTGACGCTAGATGCCGTCCTAACTTGCCTATCGTCTCGAAAGGAGTTTTAGTTTCTCGATCAGCCACCAACTCGACAGCTGCAATAAGACCCTTACTACGAATCTCGCCAACAAGGGGGTGGCTTATAAACTTTTCCAGACCTGTCTGCATATATTGACCTATATCAGCCGCATACTCGACGAGACCCTCCTCCTCTATAATTTTCAAATTTTCCAACGCGACGGCAGACGCAACTGGATGCCCACTGCCGGTGAACCCATGACCAAGAGTGCCAAGAGCATGGCTTTGATCAGCGATCCCTTCATAAACCTTGTCATTGACCAAGACAGCAGCTATTGGCTGGTACGAAGAAGATAGCTGTTTTGATAAAACCATTACATCTGGTTTTATCCCGAAGCTTTCACAGCCGAACATCTTCCCAGTTCTTCCAAAACCGCAGATGACTTCATCGGCAACGATGAGAATATCGTACTTACGACATACAGCCTGGATCTTATCCCAATAAGTACGGGGTGGGATAATTACACCTCCGGCTCCCATCAAAGGCTCGCCGTAGAAAGCAGCAACTGTTTCAGGGCCTTCCCGAATTATCACTTTTTCCAGCTCATCGGCAAGACGGTCGGCGAATTGCTCTTCGGTTTCACCGGAGTGCGCATAGCGGTAGTGATGGGGGCAACCAACATGGTAAAAGCCTGACAATGGTATGTCGAAGCCTCGCTGATTAGAGGGCAACCCAGTAAGACTGGCACTAGCAACAGTGATCCCATGATATGCATTCAAGCGACTGATAAACTTCTTTTTCTCAGGCTGACCTATCGCATTGTTACGATACCAAAGGAGTTTGACTACAGTATCATTCGCTTCTGAGCCTGAATTAGTCAGAAAGACCTTGCTCATCGGGACTGGCGCCAACTCGATCAGCTTTTCTGAAAGCTCAATACTGGGGCTATGAGACTTGTGGCTGAACAAATGGTAGAACGGAAGTGTACGAAGCTGACGCTCAGCGGCTTGGACCAGCCTCTGGTTGCTGAATCCCAAGGCAGCGCTCCATAAACCGGACATCGCCTCTATATAGCGATTACCCTTATCATCATAAACATATACGCCTTCACCACGCTCTATAATCAGGGGACCGATATCTTGGTGCAACCTGGCGTCGGTATAAGGATGCAGCTGGTACTGAATGTCTTTGCTGGCAAGTCCCGAATTGTACTTATTCATGGCTGTGACCCCTCTATATGTTAAGTTAGTCAAGCTCGTCAAAGCATTGATGTATAATTTTTAGGCCTTGATAGAGCTGATCATCCGTGGCCGTGAGAGGCACTAGAATGCGCAGTACATTGCTGTGGACGCCACAGGACAAAAGTATCAGGTTTTTATCACGGGCTTTTGCAACCACTTGGCTCGTAAGCGTCTTCGCTGGTTTTCTCATATCGCCATCTTCGAAGAGCTCTACTGCGATCATTGCGCCAAGATTACGCACATCGACAATTGACTTGTGTCTTGCCTGTATCTCCTTAAGCCCTGTAACTAAAATTTCTCCGACTGATTTAGCTCTATCTAAAAGCTGCTCGTCTTCAAAAGCATCCAGAACGGCCAATGCTGCAGCGCAGGATAGCGGATTGCCGGCATAAGTGCCGCCTAGCCCCCCAGGGGCAATGCTATCCATTAGCTCTGCCTTGCCGGTGACACCTGCTAACGGGAAGCCCCCTGCGATTGATTTGGCAAAGGTCGTCAAGTCGGCAGCTACGCCCATCTGTTCCATTGCAAAGAAAGTTCCAGTGCGGCCAGCTCCGGTCTGCACTTCATCAGCAATTAGCAGAATCCCATGTTCATCGCAGAGCGCGCGCAACCGGACCATAAACTCTTTGGGCGCTATGTAGAACCCGCCTTCACCCTGTACCGGTTCCAAAATAATAGCGGCTATGTCATTTGGTGCCGCATCATTCCTAAAGATCCGATCAATGCTAGCCATGGCGTCTTCGGTACTGACCCCATGCAAAGTATTTGGATAAAGTGCTCGATATACAGGGCCAGGCATCAGGCCCATCCCTGCCGAATAGGGCGTCACCTTCCCAGTGAGCGAGAGAGTCATCATGGTACGTCCATGATAAGCTCCCGAGAATGCGATAACACCGCTACGGCCGGTGGCAGCCCGTGCAATCTTGATAGAGTTCTCAACGGCTTCGGCACCAGTAGTTACGAGAAGAGATTTCTTTTTAAAGTTTCCTGGAACCAGTGTGTTGAGTTTTTCACAAAGCTGCACGTAAGGCTCATAAGCAAAGACGTGGAAGCATGTATGAGTTAGCTTGGTAAGCTGCTCCTGCACGGCAGCGACAACCTTGGGATGGAGGTGCCCCGTGTTCAAGACAGCGATCCCACCAGCAAAATCAAGATACTCATGCCCATCAACATCCCATACTCTCGCATTGTCTGCACGCTCAGCAAAAATAGGATGAATCTGCCCAACACCTTGGGCCACTGCATCGTTCCGCCGCCTCAATAAAGTTTCATTTTTCTGTGTCATGAGTATATTCCGATCACTAGATACGACTATTCTGTATTCGGCCGAGGCCTAAAGACGTTTTTAATTAGTTTCTTTCGAGAGGATGTTCAAATACTGAGACAGAGATACTTCATTTCCAAGTAGTCATCAATGCCATATTTGGAACCTTCTCGTCCGAGGCCTGATGCCTTGATGCCGCCGAAAGGCGCTACCTCATTAGAAATGATGCCAGTATTAATACCCACAATGCCATATTCCAATGCTTCACTTACACGCATCACACGGCTCATGTCACGAGAGTAGAAATAAGCGGCAAGGCCAAACTCCGTGTCATTGGCTTGTTTGATAACGTCATTTTCGTTGGTAAAACGGAACAAGGGAGCTAACGGGCCAAAGGTTTCCTCCTTAGAGACCTTGGCATTTCCAGGCACATCAGTCAGGATAGTCGGCTCGAAAAATGTACCTTTCATCCTGTTACCGCCCGCCGCGATTTTGGCACCCAGAGATACAGCGTCTGCAATATGCTCTTCTACTTTTGCAACTGCTTTTTCATCAATCAAAGGGCCTGTTGTCACGTCCTCACTTAGACCATAGCCAACCTTAAGGTTAGCTAACGCCGCTTTGAGCTTATCTGTGAAAGCTTCGTAAACTTTATCATGTATGTAGAGCCTATTAGCACAAACACAGGTCTGCCCTGCATTACGGAACTTGGATGAAAGAGCCCCTAGCACTGCTGCATCGAGGTCAGCGTCCTCGAAAACGATAAAAGGCGCATTGCCGCCGAGCTCCAGGGATACTTTTTTTATATCCTTTGCACACTCAGCCATAAGCTGGCGGCCGATCTCGGTAGACCCGGTAAAGGAAAGTTTTCTTACGATCGGGTTACTTGTTAATTCGCGACCAATATCCCCTGCGCTACCGGTAACCACGCTCAAAACCCCAGGTGGTATTCCGGCCTGCTCAGCCAACGCAGCCATCGCCAAGGCGGAAAATGGTGTCTGCGAAGCCGGCTTGATGACCATAGTGCAGCCTGCAGCCAAGGCGGGTCCGGCCTTACGGGTAATCATGGCCGCCGGGAAATTCCAAGGGGTTATCGCTGCTGTCACACCGATCGGCTGCTTGATTACCATCAGTCGTTTGTCGACTTGATGCCCCGGTATGGTGTCGCCATATATGCGCTTGCCCTCTTCAGCGAACCATTCTATGAATGATGCCGCATAGAGAATCTCTCCGCGTGATTCAGCAAGTGGCTTGCCTTGCTCCAAGGTCATCAAACGCGCCAAGTCTTCCTGATTCGTTACCATCAGCTCAAACCAACGACGCAGCGCCGCTGCTCGCTCCTTGGCCGTCAGGGCCCGCCATTCAGGAAGCGCTCGCTCAGCGGCTTCGATAGCACGGCGTGTTTCTACTTGCCCCATCTTGGGTACGTAACCGAGGACTTCTCCTGTGGCGGGATTATCGACTTCAATGGTCTGGCCAGAGTCGGCATCAATCCATGTGCCGTCTACATAAGCCTGCTGGCGGAATAGGTTGGAATTTATCATTGATATTTTAACTCCTAAAGCTTGATCCAAGTCGCTTTCAGCTCGGTGTACTTGCCAAAGACGTGCAGTGACTTATCATGGCCGTTGCCGGACTGCTTGATGCCGCCGAAGGGGCGGTCATGTCGCTGCCGTCATACTAGTTATCCCAGACGCTTCCGGCGCGCAGGGCCCGGGCGGCGGCGATGACGGCGACACAACGCCGCCCAGCGCCGGCGAATGTTCTCTTAGCTAGGCTACATCCAGATAAGGAGCCTGCTCGGCTGGATCAGTGGTTAGGGACATAGGCACCTCTTGTTATCCGTTGGCTTCTCAGCGTCTCTGCGCCATGGCTGTTTGCTATGCCGTTAAAGCATCTTTAACGCTATAAAATATAAAATATGATCTTATATGTTTATCATGGTTTCTGGAAAATTCATGCCCGCCTTTGGTCGTAGTCCCTTCGTCGTCATTGAAAACGTAGCCATCTTTCCTCACTGCAGAGCTATCGCACCTACTCCGCAGTGAGGCCGCAATCAAGTGGCGGTATAGCCGGTACCAGAAGGCACAGCCTGCTCGGCCTGGCGCCGCTCTCGGGCTTTAACCAGCGGCACGGAGACCGCCAGCAAGGTCAGCGTTACCGTAATAGCGATGGCCCAGCCGGTCAGCACGTAGCCCCCCATGGCGATCAAAGTGCCAGATATCGCCGGCCCGATGGCAATGCCAAGGGTAAGGAAGCTCCCTGAGGCTGCCACCACGCGCCCTTCTCGATCTAGGGACGCTGCCAGCGAGGTGAGGTAAGCCAAAGTGTAAAAATATGTAAAGGCGATCATCATCACACCAATCGTGTACATCACGATAGATGTCTCGCCCAGCACATAGCTGAGACTGGAGGCCCCAGACAGCAAAATGCCAATAATAACTGGCTTGCTCAGCCCAAAGCGGCTACCGATCAGAGCTACAAGGAGAGGACCCGCTAACCCAAAGAAGGCCTGTAATGAAAACAACAGGCCGAGGCTTTCACTGCCATAGCCGACACGGATGCCTACCTGCTCAACGAAAGCCCACCCCATAGTATCGCGCATAGAAAAGAGGAAGGTGGCCAGCATCATGCATACAGCCGCCCCGGAGAGCATCTTACTGTTTGGCAGGGCTTTGACCGCCTCTTTCACAGCTTCGGGGGCTGCGGCGCGCTGGGGCATCATGAATATGAAGATGGCCATTACCAGTTGGGTAACTGTCAAGGAGTAGTAGAGCCCCGACAGACCACTGCTGGCCATAGTGCGTGCGAATACTTGCATGACGATAATCATCAACGCTACGAAGAGTACATTCATATACCTGAATCCGTGAAGCCGGCGTCGGCACTTTCCCTATCACCGCCAGCGAGCATTTTTTGACCTCCGATCCCGTCTCAATCGCCGAACGCATGTCTGCGATGGCCAACCATTGCCGCGTCGGCCGGCGACGATGATCCGTTTTGTCATGCATTTCTACCCGCCGGGCATGGCGATGCTGGCTGCTGGTGACCATCAGCCCTCTTCCAAGTGACATTCCCCGACAGGCGATCAGCAGGGCGATCCTCGCGGGTAACGCAGCCGGCTCCGCAGGGTGTTCAACACCGTCATGCGGCCAATGTCCTGCCCGAAATCGAGGATGATCTGACGGGCCTTGTGGACTACCACGGCGGCACGATGGACCAGTTCCTGCAATACGGTGCGTATCCGGCGCCGCTTGGCGGGATGGCGCACCGGGCTCAGCTCGCCAGTCATGCCCAGTTGCCCCATCAGACGCAGGATGTTATAGGCCAGCTGGGCGAGATGCAGGATCAGGTCGTTGGTGGCGAACTTGCCCGAGGGCAGACGCTCCAGGTCGAGATCGGTCTTGATCTCGCTGTGAAACTGCTCATGGGTGGCATGCGCCTGATAGCGCTGGATCACCGCCTCCGGCGCCTCGTCCAGGCTGGTCCACCAGCCTTCCAGCTCATAGTCCGGTTCGAGCAGCAGCTGGCCATCGCGATCGGCGGTGCGCTCCACCAGGCGCATCACACGCCTGACCTCGACCTCGGTCTGGCCATCGCGGATCGAGACGGTCTGTGTCCACAACGCCTGGCGCTTGCCGGGGCGCAGCTCTTCTTGCCAGCAGTCTTCGGCGACGGCGCACCAGGTGGCGAGATCGGCCTTGGCCGAGTCCCGCGGGTTCCATTTGACGAGGTAGTCGAGCCGCCGGCCCTCGTCGGCAAAGGCCTGCCGCTGCCGTTCGAGAAGGGCCAGATGCGCCTGGCTGTCGAAGCCGCTGTCCTCGCGGACCAGGATCGGTT
>NZ_JAKGAY010000047.1:0-17043 GCF_021532545.1 Halomonas sp. Cn5-12 | reverse complement strand
GCTGCTTGCTCAGGCGTGGGATAGAAGCGGTATTGGTAGGCGCGTTCGGCTTTCATGCTTTACACTTTAGACGAAATATTGTAAGGATGCAAAACACAAGGCGTCCTGGCGGACGCCGCGCTATCCATCCTCGCACTAAAAGTACGAGGTTTTCCGCGCTAACTGATAAGGGCTATGGGGTTTGCGGGGATTATCACCTTGCCAACGTTGAGCATGGCCACTTTTACTACAACAGCGCCACCGAGCACCTAGCGCTAGGCACCGATGCGCCGCTGTATCAAGACAACTGCGATAGGGTTTCTGACTAATATCCATGACCTTATGACGATTGATTGGCCAACTGCGTCCACAACGCCTTAAGAAAATGCCTCTCCCACGGTATCCAGCAAACATATGAGTGCTCTAAATTACCATTCGTTCAGCATTGCGGGCGGCATAGCGCTATCAGCGCGTCTATCTTCACATTGAGATCCACCTGCCCAGGCTCAGCCTCGTTTTTACCCAGCACACGCCCCTGCATCAGCCACAAGGCATGTAAGTTAGGCCGCAGCGCGGATTCGTCCCACTCAAAATGCGGCCAATGTGGCTGTTCCCAGACATACATGACCCGATTGCCCCGTCTATTCAGATCATATTATGAGCCGGTTATGGTAGCTATTCGGCTCATGGGCTAGCTAATGAGTTGTTTGGGGTGGGGCAAAGAATACAGATGAGCACAAATTCCACTTCTGCAAGTTGAAAACGTTTTGGCTAAACAACTGATAACCTTATGTCTTGGATGGCTTTCAGAGTTTTGCCATTAGCATCCTTCCAAGCCAAACGCCCGTTGGCGCTACCGCCAACCAAGACGCCTGCGGCTGTTGAAGGAGAGGAAAATCGAAAATCCTGGGTGAATATCAACTTTCCATTTTGCGGTGCTAGTACGCCACGCTCTTGCAGGAGTTGGCGCTGCTCGCGCATGTAGTCATGAATGGAAAGAGTTTCCTCAGCACGTGCCAATGAGCCTTTGAGCACCACAAAACCATCGGCCACTTCTCTACCCGTGCCTTCAGCACCACGTTCGTTGAGATAAAGCGTCAGCGGCGGCTCGACTTGCTCTGAAGATGACGCGGCGGCTTGGCTGCTAGCGGCTTCAAACGCATCAATGCCCAATAGCGGAAAAATCACCAGCATCTCGGCTAAGAACCACTCGGCGTCTGCACGGTCGGCTTCATTGAGCGGAGGCGCGGAGGGGTACGCCGTATTATCCACCGCCCACTGATTGGCCGTCTTCGCCATGTCCAGCAGCCGCGACTCTAGGTAGCGCACGTTGGCCTTATTCAAACCTTCGTTGGTACTGGTAAAGGCGATGGCCCGAGTCCAAAACTCCTTACCCGACACATGCTGCTTGATACGCTCGGCGAGTGCATCGGCTTCGCCTACATACAACTTGGCCGCCCCCTCTTCCGTTTGACCCATGAGCACATAGACGCCCGGCTGGACCATTTCGCTTCTGGCCAGTGCACGCTCAAGCTGTGAGCGGTTAGCCACCACCGCCCTGCCCGTCCAGTTGGACTTTTCGACGATGCGCAGGCCCTCGGGCGTGCCGTCAGCAAGGAAGATGCGGATGGAAGTTGGGCGTGGGTGACTGGATGTCATTAGTCTCTCTCTTGGTCGCGATACAGCGCGAGCTTTTTAGCCAAGCTCACTTTTATACATTTCTGCCCAGCCCAGGTTTTTGCAGTGCATTTTTGAGGCTTTGATAAAACGCCGCTTTGAACGTCGGGTCCTGGGCGTGGAGTTTGTATAACTCCATCTCCTCCTTGCGCCGTTTCAACATCACTTCTTTCATGATTTTATCGAAGGCGATTTCACGCGAGTAGGGGTCCGGGTTATCGCTGAATTTCTGCTCGAAATCCGGATGTGCTCTCACGCTGTCCAAAATATTAAGAAACTTGACGCGCTGCTCATCCGGCGTAGCGCTCCAGCCTTGAAACCAGCGTTCGTTAAAGGTCTTGATGATTTCCTCGAGCGGGTCCTTCTGGCTCTCTTCTTCACGGTACCCACGCGGGTTGGGGTTTTGCGGATCGAGCGTGGCTTCTTCGGCATCCAGTGTAATCGCATGGTTGAGCTTCGTTCTGCCCAATCCGTAGGAGGAAAGGTCGACGGACTCGAGCAGCTCGTCGAGCTCATCCTGGTCAGGATCCTGGATCTTAAGCTTCGGAATGAGGAACTTCATAAACCAGAACAGCTTTTCCCATGCCACGACTTCGAACGGCATGATCGATGCCATTTGACCGTAGATTTTGACGAACTGCTTGGCCTTGATCTTGAAGTCGATTTTGTCCTTATCCTCAAGCCCCAGCTCCGCGTTGAATCGCTCGGCGGCTGTATCCATAAGTGGGCTCAGCTTCTGGGCATCCTCTTGGTTGAAGAAACGCTGGCAGAACTTGTCAACCTCCTCCCACTCGTAAACACCGGTCTCATCGAGTGCATCTTTCAAATCGTGCAGAACGTTAACATCTGTCGCCTGCGACAGAGTCGTCACGGTGAAGAAGGGATCGAACGCCTTTTTGATGTCATCGACTTCGTTGAAAAAATCGAGCACGAACAGGTCTTCGGTCCGCTTACCCAGTTTGGGCGCCGAGCGATTCAAGCGGGATAGCGCCTGAACGGCCAGCACCGACTGCAGCTTTTTATCCACATACATGGCGCAAAGCTTGGGTTGATCAAAGCCGGTCAGATACTTATTGGCCACCACCAGTAACCGAAAGGTGTTCTCGACGCTCTGACCGTTCAGCAGCATCGGCTTGCCTTTATCGTCGTAGCCATCGAAATAGAAGCGCGTCTTCTCCTCGGGGAAACCGTTCATCTCGGCTTCCGTGTACTTGATACCGTCGACCTCCTTGTCGCCCGAAAAGGCAATCAACGCCTTGAACGGATTGCCGCACTTCTCCAGCTCCTTCTGTACCGCGCGATAGTAGCGAATAGCCATCTCGATATTCTGGGTGATGATCATTCCCCGAGCCTTACCGCGCAGCTTCTTCTTGTTGACCACGTTATCGACGAAGTCTTCCACCATGACCTCGGCCTTGATGTCGATGGTTTGCTGGCGGTGTTCGACGAAGGCGCGCAGCTTCTTCTGCGCCTTGGCGGTATCGAACAGCGGGTTGTCCTCAATGGACTTCTGAATCTCGTAATAGCCTTTGTAGGTGGTGTAATTGGCCAGCACATCGAGGATGAAACCCTCCTCGATCGCCTGTTTCATGCTGTAAAGATGAAATGGCTTGTATCCACCCTCTGGCTGCTTTACGCCGAACATTTCCAACGTACTGTTCTTGGGGGTCGCCGTGAAGGCAAAATAAGAAGCGTTGCCCCGCTGCTTGCGTGCCCGTATGGATGTGAGAATCTTGTCCTGGTTGTCCTCCTCGTCCGTTTCCGAACTTCCCCCCATGGCCTTGTTCATGTTGCCTTGAGAGTGGCTAGTTTGGCCGCTGTGGGCTTCGTCGATGATCACGGCAAAACGCTTATCAGAGAGGTCCGCGATGCCATCGATAATGAAGGGAAACTTCTGAATCGTGGTGATGATGATCTTCTTACCGTTCTCCAGCGCCGCTCGGAGATCCGAAGAGCGCATCGCCGGAGCGACGATGTTCTTCACCTCGGAGAAATCCTTGATGTTCTCGCGCAGCTGCTTGTCCAGCAGGCGGCGGTCGGTCACGACGATCACGCTATCGAACAGCGGCGCATCCAGCGCCTTCGCGCCGGGCAGATCGGCCTGCTCGGGATAGCTTTCAATCAGTTGGTAGGCGGCCCAGGTAATCGAATTGGATTTTCCCGATCCGGCGGAGTGCTGAATCAGGTAACTCTGGCCTACCCCATGCGCAGCGGTATGGGCCAGCAGCTTGCGTACCACGTTGAGCTGGTGGTAGCGCGGAAAGATCAGGTTTTTCTTCGCCAGCGGGTCGGTGCTTTTACCTTCCAGCAGCACGAAGTGCTGGATGATACCGGCGAGACTGTCGGGCTTGAACACCTCTTCCCATAGATAAGCGGTGCGGTGGCCATTTGGGTTAGGCGGGTTGCCCGCGCCTTCGTTATGCCCTTTGTTGAACGGCAGAAACCAGGTGGCGTCCCCGGCGAGCTTGGTCGCCATCCAGGCTTCATCGGTATCGGCGGTCATATGGACCAGCACCCGCCCGAACTGCAGCAACGGCTGGGTGGCATCCCGGTCGCGATACTGCTTCTGACCGTGGTAACGCGCCGTCTGTTGCGTCCAGGCGTTTTTCAACTCCAGGGTGACGATGGGCAGGCCGTTGACGAACAGCACCATATCGATGGATTCGTTGGGGTTCGCTAGCGAGTGATGCACCTGGCGCGTCACGCTCCACACGTTAGCGGCAAAGTTGTCGTGCACCGTCTGGGCGGAACTGGCCAGCGGCGCGGGGTACATCAAGATAAGGTGGGCATCCTCGACCGGCAGCCCTTTTTTCAACAGGTGCAACACACCCTTGCGCTTGATCACCTTGTCGTACTGGCCGAGAATGCGCGCCTGCCAATCGGCGGGGTGGCGGGTCTTGAGCTTGTCGAGCGCTTTCGGCTGAGTGGTTTCGAGAAACTCCCAGAACCGAGGGGTATCCAGCGCCAGCGTGGCATCGAAGTCGCTGGCATGGCCAAGGCGGTAAGCACCACTCACACCGTAAGTAGCAGGCTCGGTAATGCCCTGCGCCTGCGCTTCACTCGTGGTGCCGGTCAGGCTGCGTTCGATGGCCTTTTCCAGCGCTTTTTCCGTGGTGTCGCTTACCGCATAACTCATGACTGCCCCTTAACTGACCTTGATTTTGCCCGTGACTGCCGCGTTGATCAGGGTGGTTTTGTATTCTTTAAGCTTAGCTATTTGGTTTTGCTTGATCTTTATGGCATCGTCGATTCTGTCACAGCTATGTTTAATATGATCTGCAATTTCAGCCTGCTCCTGATATGGCGGGACATAAAGATCCACGTCAGCGAAATTTTCAAATGTCAGATCTTGTCCATCGCGGATAAAATTTCCGGTAATCTGAAGCGCATGGATGTAGCGCGGGGTCTTCAGCAAATAGCCAAAGAAATCTGGGTTTACTTCCGGCGCAGGCCTAAGGATGACGTATGATGAGCGAATGCAGCCCGTTGAATAAGCCCTTTCAAGCCCCCCTTGGAAACTTCTCATGCTTATGACGAAATCGTTTAGTTCGACATGTTTTCGCTTATCGAGATTAGTTGAAATTTTAACGACCCTACGCCCTACTAAAGATTCGAACTTTTCCTGTGAGATAACCCCGAAAGACTGCGTAGCCGATAATTGAATATCGTTCTTGCGAGCTAACTCCTTACTTTGTTTAAAAAGGAATTTACTGCGCCAAACCTTCCAATGCGCAGGAATCTCCCCAATCCAGTCGATGCCGCTGTCTTTCATGGGCGCGCCAGGGTTAAGGCCACGGGTGACGGCCTGCTGGATCAGGATCTGGCGACGCTCGCGCAAGAGCTTGATTTGCGCTTCCTTGATCCGCACTGCCTGGTCGATTTTGGCGGATTTGTTATCTAGAAATGCGGCGATTGCGCGTTGCTCGGGGAGCGGGGGGAATGGAATCTCAGCATTAGCTATGAAGTCAGGGTTCGCCCGAGGCATCTTTGCGCCGTAGGTTGATCCATTGATGAGGCTGATAAAGTCAGAAGACCGTAGCGCATATGCCAAGAAATCTCCAAAAGTATCCTTAGCAGACTGGAAAACCAAGAATTCAGATGAGCAAATGCCTGAAAAACCGGGTTTGACAACCTTCGCGAGGTAGGGCCGAAGCTTTCCAAAAAGTATATCGCCAGCCTCAAAAGTAGTTGCTAGCCCCTCGACCTCACTTCCACCTTCGAGAAGGTTTCCAGACCAACTTTGAACGTTTTCCATACCGATATAGGGCAGGTCACATCCCTTGCTAGCAATTTTCTCCGACTTCAGGTTCGAAGCATATTTAACCCGTCGAACTTCCCAATGACTGGGAATAACAGGAAGGTGAGCCACCTGAGTAGTACTGGTGAGTTCGTGCGTTGGATAAGCCGCGATATTCATTCCGCCAGCTCCAGCTTCGTCGCCACTTCGACACCCAGAATATCAGCAATCAGCCCATCGGCCTGCTTTTCCAGTGCCAAAATATCCCGCGTTACCTCTTCCAGACTCCGCAGTGGCTTGTGACGGTAGAAGTACTTGTTGAAGCTGATCTCGTAGCCGATCTTCACGGAGTCGAGGTTGATCCAGGCTTCTTTAACGTGCGGCTTCACCTCGGCTTGGAAATAGCGGTGAATGCTGTCCTTTAGCGGCACGCTTTCCGCATCGCGCAGGTCGGTGGCGCTTTCATAGGTCAGGTAGCTGCCATCGTCCTGACGGTAGTAGCCGAAGTCCGAAAGTGCTTCCTCGGTGCAGCCGTAGCGCTCGGTCAGGCCTCTCACGCCCTCTTTCGAGAGCGAGTAGCGCTTGTCGATCACTTTATGTGCGCGCTCGTCGTACCAGCTCACGGCGTTCAGCAGCGCGGTTTTCTCTCCGGCGGTTAGCTTGATCTTCTGCGCCTTGAGCGTTTTGGTGACGGCCTCGCGGAAGGCGTTGAAGTCATCGGTCTCTTGCATGCCGATCTGCTCCATCAAGGCGGTGGCCGCATCATGCAGATCGCGCAGCTTGAGCCAGTAGCGGGTATCGGTCAGTTTGCCGCGCTGCTTGGCGTTCAGGGTCATGCCCTGCTCTTCGCACCAGGCGGCAATGGCTTTGGCTTCGCCTTTTAAAAAGCCCGGCTCGTAAACTTTGTCGCCGTGGGCTTCCCACAGCCACTCCATCGGCTCCCGCAGGGCTTTATCGAAACGTAGCGGTGCGATGCGCTCGGCGCTGAAACCAGCGCGTCGGCGGTCGGGGCGCTCGATGGTGACCTTGTAGTAACCGAAGTCGTCGTTATCGAACACCTGCACGGCGATGCCCTGCGGGTCGTTGTTGGCGTCGATTTCCCGCTCGATGGGGGCAAAGTCGAGGTAGGCGTTAGTGATCGTTTCTATATGCTCGGGCGCAAATTCGCAGTTCTTGTCGCCCAGGTTCTTGCGCAACTTGCGGTAGAGCAGGTTGGCGTCGATCAGTTGGACACGCCCTTTTCGGGCTTCCGGCTTGGCGTTGGTCAACAGCCAGATATAGGTGGTGATACCGGTGTTGTAAAACAGGTTGTTCGGCAGCTGGATGATGGTATCCAGCATGTCGTTTTCGATGATGTAGCGGCGGATGTTGGATTCGCCGCTACCCGCGTCGCCGGTAAATAGGCTAGAGCCGTTGTGAACGGAGGCGATACGCGAACCAAGCGGGCTGGTGCCCGCAGGCTTCATCTTGCTGACCATCTCCATCAGGAACAGCAGCTGGCCATCCGAGGAGCGCGGAGTAGCGTCTACCGTCTCTTTGTTACCCCAATAATCAGCCAACTCCACCTGAAAGCGCGGATCAATGACATCCTTGCCGTCCTTGATGTACTTGACCTCGCTGCTCCAACTCTTGCCGTAGGGCGGGTTGGAGAGCATGAAGTCAAAGCGTTCGGCGGAAAACTCATCGCTGGAGAGCGTGGAGCCAACGCGGATGTTCTCGGGGTTGTTACCCTTGATCATCATGTCCGATTTACAGATCGCGTAGGTCTCGTCGTTGATCTCCTTGCCGTAGAGATAGACGTCGCCGCTGGCCTTGATCAGGCCTTCTGGATCCTTGATATAGTTCTGCGCTTCGGTCAACATGCCGCCCGACCCGCAGGCCGGATCATAAATCGTCATGAGCGGGGGTAGCTGATTCTTGATTGGGTCGAACATCAGGTGCGTCATGAGGTGAATCACCTCGCGCGGCGTGAAGTGCTCCCCCGCTTCTTCGTTGTTCTCTTCGTTGAACTTGCGAATCAGCTCTTCGAAGACGTAGCCCATGCCCAGGTTGGAAAGCCCCGGTAGGGTGTTGCCTTCGGGGTCTTCCGTATCGTGAGGCGTGAGGTTGATATAGGGCGAGACGAAATTCTCGATGACATCCAGCAGCACCTGTTTGTCGGCCATGTGGCGCATCTGATCGAAAAGCTTGAAACGGCGGATGATCTCCTTGACGTTATCGGAGAAACCATCGAGGTAGTCCTCGATATTCGCCAGCAGAATCTGCTGGTTGTTGGTGGCAGTGCCGTGCAGCTTCTTTAGCGTCCAATGACTGGTGTTGTAAAACACGTAGCCGGAGGCTTCCTTCAAGGGCTCCTCATCCAGCTCTAGCGCGCCTTCGTCTTCTTTCTGGTAGCGAACCTCTTCGAGCACCGCGTCCTTGGTCGGCTCCAGCAGGGTGTCCAGGCGGCGCAACACCACCATGGGCAGGATGACGTCACGATATTTGCCGCGGACGTAAATATCGCGCAGGCAGTCATCGGCAATTTTCCAAATAAAAGAGACAAGGCTGTTATGAGAAACCTGATTCATTGATGAAATGTAACCTTATGATATTTAACGCTAGCCCGATTTTTAGGGTGTATGAACTGCTGTTCGCAAGCCACTAAAAAAACAGGCAGAAACAGAAAGCCCGCTCATCGGCGGGCCAAGGAAATGCGACTGCTCAACAGCTAAGCTAGCAATTCAGCTCTTTAGCTTGGTCGAGAACACGCTTCTGACGAGCGATGGCGTTATGGATGACCTTGTTACGCACGGCTTGTTTCTGCTCAGCGCTCGCATGACGCGCAAAATGCGTTAGCGGGGTAGATTTCGACATTTTATCTTTCATGACTCATCCTCGCCTGATAGTAGGCTTTTCAGCTGTTCATGAGTGTAGCGCTCGGGCAGGAATGGATCAATCGAATCGATATCCTCTTCCCAGTGCTGATTTGTGTGGTCTGTGTCCTTGATGATGAGGTCGAGACAGACCCTTGAGCCGAATTCTCGTTTGACTCGATTCACCACCTCTTGAACACTGAGGAACTGCTCAATGAAGTTTTCGAGCGGAATATTACGGCCCTTAGGTATATGCGAATCATACAACAAGGCCGCTCAATCGTTGAGCGGCCTTGTTGAGTCTAGCTAACCATTACCCTAATTGGACGTAGGATCACTCCCACTCTATTATCAATAAGCCATTTTTGTCTTTTATTTTCAACGGCTTATTATACTGATAATCGGTAACACCATGATAAATACCATGCTCAGAAATTCCTTAAAAATAATTTCATTTTTTACTGACAGCTCCTCTCAACAGGGTCAGAACCAGCCAAACCGGGTAAAAAGCCACCAACCCTGTGGAGACGCCCATCCCCGCTACTGTCAGAAAAAAGGTATAACGCTGACGCTAACCATTTTACCGTATCTCTCCCGACCCAACCTAAAGAGATTTCAGTCCCCCTCGAAGCCTGCCGAAATGCTCAGGGCAAGTGTCGGGAGTTCATTGCGCCCCAATGATACTATCGTGCCCTCGAAAAAACAGCGGGAACAGCCTTAAATGCGCGAACAATTGGAGCGATATCAAGTCTGGCTTTATCTCCTAGTCATCCTGGCCGGCATGACCATCGGCTGGATGTCACCAGAGCAGACCCGTCATTGGGAAGCGCTGCTTTGGCCCGCACTGGGCGTTCTCCTGTACACCACTTTCACTCAGGTACCACTGATACATCTCAGGTCGGCATTTCGTGATCGCCGCTTTCTGGCCGCTTTGCTGACGGGCAATTTTATCCTGATACCGGTGGTCGTTGGTCTTCTGTTGTGGCTGTTACCGGATGATCCCGCTATTCGTCTCGGCGTACTGCTGGTACTGCTGGTGCCCTGTACGGACTGGTTTATCAGTTTTACCCATCTCGGTGGTGGGGACGGTGCCAGGGCCATAGCGGCCGCGCCGATCCTTCTGCTGGTCCAGCTCATTTTGCTACCCATTTATATCTGGCTCTTCATGGGCAATATCGCCATTGAACTGGCGGTTGGCAGCCACTTGCTGCCGGCATTCTTCGGATTGATTGTCACCCCGCTGATCCTGGCCTGGATTACCGAACGGTTGACGGAAAAGCACCCGCGCGCGCAAACACTGGTGGACTGGCTTGGGTGGCTGCCCGTGCCGTTGCTGGCATTGGTGGTGTTTCTAATTGCCGGTTCCCAGGTCAGCCTGGTGATCGACAATGGCGCCCTGCTGTGGTCGGCGCTTGTGGTTTTTGTACTTTATCTGGTTGCCGCCGCTACCATCGGCAAGGGGCTCAGTGAGCTATTCGGGTTCACGCCCACTATCGGCCGCACCCTCACCTTCAGCTTTGGTACCCGCAACTCCTTCGTCATGCTGCCGCTGGCGCTGTCACTGCCGGAGCCCTGGCGTGCCGCCATCGTTGTCATCGTCTTCCAATCCCTGGTCGAGTTGTTTGGCATGGTGGCGTATCTGCGTTGGCTGCCGCGCCTGATCAGGAATGCCGACTGAGCCGGGAACGCAGCCTTACCCGGCGCAACAGGACAATTGAGTCACGTCCTTGGTAAAAGTCTGGGCGCAGAGCTTGAGCCCTTCCACCATGGTCAGGTAGGGAAACAGCTCTTCAGCCAATTCCTGCACGGTCATATTGGCCCGCATCGCCATGACCGCCGGCATGGCGCGAAGATCGAGCATAGCGTCGCCGCCGGCCATATTGATCCCGGCCCGGCTGCCCCCGGCGGCAGCCACATAGACGAACTGCGGTTGGTCGGTGCAATCGCCCGCCACTCAGGGCAGCGCACTACGGACACACGTAACGCCATGGGAGTCCAGTCCTTTCTATGTGGTTGCCTTTCTGCTAGGCTCACGATCAAATTCCGGGACCACTTGCATGATTAAACGCTGTTTCATAGTCGCAATGACGCTGTTGATTGCTTTGCAGTCAGTGGCGTCTATTGCCTATGAAACACAACCGCACAACCCCGCAATGCCACATTATGATGCGCATTCACACGAATCAGCGGATTTTTCCAGCGAAAATCAGGCAACCAAGTCGTCTCCCGGCAGCCCCAGTCATTCAGCGGACCATGGCCATCACAGCCACAGCTGCTTTCACATGGTATTGCTGGGAACCCTCACCAACATTTCCGGCTTGACTGCGGGAATAGTACTGTCCGACTACCAAGCCAACTTCACCACCGGGGTTCAATCCTCCCTTTTCCGCCCTCCCATTTCCTGACCCTGCGAATATCTTCCCCACCCGGGGAATAACCGTCATTTAGAATTTCGTAGGAGCAGTCTCATGCTTTTCAGAATGCCCATAACTGGGCGGCGCGCAATGCCATGCCATTTTATTATTCATGCCTTTTGCCTTCTAACGCTGGCATTCGGTTCTGCCCTGGCACATGCCGGTGACAAACCACTCACTCTGTCCGAGGCACTCTCGCGGGCCATGGCGCAAAACCCCGGCCTCCAGGTCTTCGATTTTCGCCTTCAGGGTCTTGAGGGTCGCCGCGTTACGGCAGGTCAAAATCCTGCCCTGGAGGCCGATCTGGAAGTGGAAAACTTCCTCGGCAGCGACAATCTGCGAGGGGTCGACGGGGCGGAGTACACCCTGTCCTTGTCATCGGTCCTCGAACTTGGCGGCAAGCGTCAGGCCCGCGTCAGCGTAGTTGACTCACAATACGGGCGGGTCGAGGCCGAGCGCCGGGCCGAGACCCTGGATCTCTTGGGACAGGCGACCCAGCGCTTTGTCGCCACACTGGCCCTGCAGGAAAAACTCCAACTGGCCGCTGAAGCTGTGGCGCTGGCCGAGGCCACCCACGAGATCGTCACCCGTCGCGCCGACAGGGGCGCGGCGCCCCAGGCCGAAGTCCTGCGCGCCAGGGCCGCGCTCACCCAGAGTCGTATTGAGCAGTCCCGTCTTCGAGCCGCCTACGAGAGCCGGAAAATGGCTCTGGCTTCCCTGTGGGGCGATACCAGCCCGGACTTTCAAATGCTGGAAGGCGATCTGTTCCAGTTCGGTTCATCCGACAACTTCGATGCCCTGTACCAGCGGGTCAGCGACAGCCCAGCCATTCAAATCTACGCGAGCGAACAGCGTATCCGCGAAGCGGAGATTCAGCTGGCGCGCAGCCAGTCCGAAAGCGACATCCGTTGGCAGGTGGGCGTCCGGCGTTTCGAGGAGACGGATGATACCGCCTTGACCGCAGGGCTCTCGGTACCGCTCTTTTCCGGACGGCGCAATCGCGGCGAGGTGCAGGCCGCCCTGGCGGCGCGGGATGAGGTCCGATTCCGCCGGGAGGATACCCTGCTGCGCCTCCATTCGCGCCTGTTCGACGCCTACCACTTGCGGCAACAAAGTATCGAGACTGTTGAGCAGATTCGCAGCCAAATGCTTCCCGACCTGACCGAGGCACTCACTCAGACCCGCGAAGCCTATGAAAACGGCCGCTACAGCTATGTGGAGTGGACCGCCGCACAGCGGGAGCTGCTCTCAGCACGGGAGGCACTGGTCGACGCCGCCACCACGGCGCTGCTCAACCAGGCGTTGATCGAACAACTTACGGCGCAGCCACTCGCGACTGTTCCGGGCGCCCCGACGCGCTAACCCACAAATTCAGGATTCACACCATGCAACTGATAAAACAACTCTGTCTGATTCTGGTGGCCACCTGCCTTGCCATCAGCCCCTTACAAGCTGCCGAGGAACAACACGACGAATCGCAGGCAGAGGCCAGGGGGCCTCACGGCGGCATACTGCTGCAACAGAACGACGCCACCGTCGAACTGCAGATCTTCGAGCAGGGGGTCCCACCGGAATACCGGGCCTGGGTCACCAGGGATGGCCGCGCCGTTACTGATGATATTGACCTCAATGTCCAGCTCACCCGCCTGGGTGGGCAAGTGGACACCTTCGACTTCGCCTACCAGGGGGACTACTGGCTGGGGGATGGCGTGGTGACCGAACCCCACTCCTTCGACGTAGAAGTGAGCCTCGCCATGGACGGCAAGAACTACCGCTGGCACTGGGAATCCCACGAAGGTCGCACCCGGATCGCCCCGGCTATCGCCCGAAAAGCGGGTATCACAACGGCCGCAGCCGGGCCGAGTGCCATCGAGCGCAGCCTCACCACCTACGGCAGCCTGACCACGGCACCGCAGCAGATTGCCCGGATCCGCGCCCGTTTCCCGGGCGTGGTCAGCCAGGTGAAGGTCAATCTGGGCGATCGGGTCAAGCGTGGTGACGTGCTCGCTCAAGTCGAGTCCAACGAAAGCCTGCAAACCTACGCACTGCGAGCGCCCATCGACGGGATCGTCATTGAGCGTCGGATCAGCAACGGAGAAATGACCGGGGAGCAACCCCTATTCGCCATTGCCGATTTGACCACTCTGTGGGCGGAATTCAAGGTCTTCCCCGGCCAACGGGCCGAGGTTGCCATTGGCCAGAAAGTCCGACTGAAGGCTGACGGCATTGACCGGGAAGGCACCATCCGCCACCTGCTGCCGGCACCCGGCAACGCGCCCTACACCCTGGCCCGGGTCGAAGTCGACAATGCCGAGGGACTGCTGACCCCCGGTTTGCTGGTGGCCGGGGATATCGTGGTGGAAACGGTGGAGGCCCCCTTGGTGGTTGACAACCGCGCCCTGCAATCCTTCCGGGACTGGACCGTGGTGTTTATTCAGGTGGATGACACCTACGAGATCCGCCCACTGGAGCTGGGCCGCAGCGACGGCAACCTGACTGAGGTGCTGGGCGGCCTGCAAGCAGGCGATCGCTATGTGGTGGAAAACAGTTATTTGATCAAGGCCGATATCGAAAAATCCGGCGCATCCCACGACCACTAACCCAGGAGGCTTTGATGATAAACGCCATCTTACGCTTCTCGGTAGAGCGGCGGTTTTTAACGTTATCCCTTATTCTGGTGCTGGTCGGCGTGGGCGTGTGGAGTTTTCAGCGCCTGCCCATCGACGCGGTGCCGGATATCACCAATGTCCAGGTACAGATCAACACCGAGGCACCGGGCTATTCGCCCCTGGAGGCAGAGCAACGCATCACCTTCCCGGTGGAAACGGCCTTGTACGGCCTGCCCAACCTGTCCTATACCCGGTCCCTGTCCCGCTACGGCCTGTCCCAGGTCACGGTGGTGTTCGAGGAAGGCACGGACATCTATTTCGCCCGCAACCTGATCAATGAGCGCTTGGGCGCCATCAAGAGCGCGCTGCCACCCGGGCTGGAGCCGGAGATGGGTCCCATCGCCACCGGTCTTGGCGAGATCTTCATGTACACCGTAGAAGCCCTGCCCGGTGCCACTCAAGCGGATGGCAGTCCGCTGGACGCTACGGCACTGCGGGAGATCCAGGACTGGATCATCAAACCCCAGTTGGCCCAGGTGCCCGGCGTGATCGAGGTCAACACCATTGGCGGCTACGACAAGCAGTACCACGTCACGCCGTCGCCCCAACGGTTGCTGGAGTTCGGCATCACGGTGGATGAACTGGTCAGCACCCTGCGGGCCAATAACACCAATCGCGGCGCCGGCTATATCGAACGCAACGGCCAACAGCTGTTGGTGCGCTCGCCCGGGCAGCTGGCCACCATTGGCGATATTGAACAGGTGGTGATTGCCAACCGGGATGGTGTGCCAGTCCGGGTAGCCGATGTAGCTGAAGTGGCCATTGGCAAGGAGCTGCGCACCGGCGCCGCCACCCGCGACGGCAAGGAAACGGTGATGGGCACCGCCATGATGCTGGTGGGGGAAAATTCCCGGGCGGTAGCACAGGCGGTGGCCGAAAAGCTGGAGGCCATTCAGCCCTCCCTGCCCGACGGCGTCAAGGTGGAGGCGGTATACGACCGCACAGCCCTGGTGGACAAGGCGATTGCCACGGTGGAGAAGAACCTGCTTGAAGGGGCACTGCTGGTGATCGTGGTGCTGTTTCTGTTGCTGGGCAACCTGCGCGCCGCCTTGATCACGGCAGCTGTCATTCCGCTTTCGATGCTCGCCACCATCACCGGTATGGTGCGGTCTGGCGTATCCGCCAATTTGATGAGTCTGGGGGCGCTGGATTTCGGCCTGATCGTCGACGGCGCGGTCATCATCGTCGAGAACTGTATCCGGCGCCTGTCCCAGGCCCAGCACCAGGGTCAGTTGGCCCTCAAGGAACGTCTGCAATTGGTGTTCGAGGCCACCAACGAAGTGATTCGTCCCAGCCTGTTTGGTGTCGCCATCATTACTGTGGTGTACCTGCCGATCTTTGCTCTCACCGGGGTCGAGGGCAAGATGTTCCACCCCATGGCGGCCACTGTCGTAATGGCACTGCTGGCGGCCATGGTGCTGTCACTGACCGTGGTGCCCGCCGCTGTTGCGGTCTTTATGGGGGGCAAGATCAGCGAAAAGGAAAGCCCGGTAATCAGCGGTGCTAAATCGCTCTACAGGCCTGCGCTGCGGGTGGCTATGAGGTTCCGCTGGCTGGTGTTGGGCGGCGCGACCACGCTGGTAGCGGTCTGTCTCTGGCTGGCGACCACCCTGGGGTCGGAATTTATTCCACAACTGGATGAAGGGGATATTGCACTCCATGCCCTGCGCATCCCGGGCACCGGGTTGGAGCAGTCCATCGAGATGCAATCGCAGCTGGAAGAACGGCTGAAGGCCTTTGGGGAGGTGGACAAGGTGTTCGCCAAGATCGGCACGCCGGAAGTGGCCACCGACCCCATGCCCCCCAGCGTAGCGGACAACTTTGTTATCTTGAAGCCCCGCAGCCAATGGCCGAACCCAGACAAAACCAAGGATGAACTGGTGGCGGAAATGGCAGCAGCGGTGGAAATGCTTCCCGGCAACAAGTATGAGTTCACCCAGCCCATAGAAATGCGCTTCAACGAACTGATCTCCGGCGTGCGCGCCGACCTCGGCATCAAGGTGTTCGGCGATGACCTGGATCAGCTGCTGGCATCGGCCAACGACGTCCTTGAGGTTGTGGAATCCATGGAGGGCGCCGCCGATGCCCGGGTCGAACAGGTGACCGGCCTGCCCATGCTGTCGGTACACCCCAAGCGCATGGCGCTATCCCGCTACGGGCTGACCGTGGATGATCTCCAGGATCTGGTGGCAGCCGGTGTCGGGGGCGAAAACGCCGGCCTGATTTACGAAGGCGACCGCCGCTTCCAGTTGGTGGTGCGTCTGCCCGAAGACATCCGCCGGGATGTGGACAGCCTCGCGGACCTACCTGTCCCCCTGCCGGACGGTGGCTATGTGCCCCTGTCGGAAGTGGCCGAGCTGGAGCTGGCTCCGGCGCCCAACCAGATCAGCCGGGAAAACGGCAAGCGTCGGGTGGTGGTCACCGCCAACGTGCGGGACCGCGACCTGGGCGGATTTGTCGAGGAAGCACAGGCGCGCATTGCGGACGACGTGGACCTACCCGCCGGATACTGGCTGGATTACGGCGGGACCTTCGAGCAACTGCAGTCCGCCAGTCAGCGGCTTGCCATCGTGGTGCCCGTGACCCTCGCCATCATCCTCGCACTCTTGGTGATGGCCTTCGGCTCCCTCAAAGATGCCTTGATCATCTTCACCGGCGTGCCACTGGCCCTCACCGGCGGGGTTCTGTCCCTGTGGCTGCGAGACATGCCCCTGTCGATCTCGGCGGGTGTTGGCTTTATCGCCCTCTCCGGGGTGGCGGTGTTAAACGGCTTGGTGATGATCGCCTTTATCCGCGATCTGTGGCACGAGCAGGGTGACCTGATGAAGGCCATTGTCGAAGGCGCCCTGATCCGCTTACGGCCGGTATTGATGACCGCCCTGGTAGCAAGCCTCGGCTTTGTACCCATGGCACTCAATACCGGCACCGGTGCCGAAGTACAGCGTCCTCTGGCGACCGTGGTGATCGGCGGGATTATCTCGTCCACCCTGTTGACGTTGTTTGTACTCCCTGTGCTCTATGCGCTGTTGCATGGCAGAAGTGCCAGTAACTCCACGCCCACAGGCGACATTAATCACGACACTGATACCTGAATCCGTGAAGCCGGCGCCGACACTTTCCCTATCACCGCCAGCGAGCACTTTTTGATCATTCGCCCCGTGCAAGTTGGCTTTCGCAAGCCCGTTATTGCCAAAACCCACCGTGCTGATCGG
>NZ_JAKGAY010000046.1:0-18594 GCF_021532545.1 Halomonas sp. Cn5-12 | reverse complement strand
GTCGCGGCGACCACGCCGTCGATGGTTTGGTCGGCGTCGGCGGCCAGGTCGCTGCCCGCCACGGCCACGCTCCACTCGCCCGCGGCGTTAACGCGGGTTTCGTAGGTTTCGCCGTTGATGGTCAGGGTGACCAGGTCGTTCTCGGCGTATTCGCCGGTCACGCGGCCGGTCACGGTCACGTCGCCGTCAGCTTCGGCGGCGTTGACGGTGTTGTCGGCGGTGACGTCGTCGATGATCAGCGTGGTGCTGCCGTCAGTCGGGGCGTCGACGTCGACGTTGTAGGCTTTCTCGCCGGTGACGTCGCCGACGTTGCCGGCTTCGTCCGTCGCGGCGATCACGCCGTCGATGGTTTGGTCGGCGTCGGCGGCCAGGTCGCTGCCTGCCACGGCCACGCTCCACTCGCCTGCCGCGTTAACGGTGGTGGTGTAGCTGTCGTTGCCGTTGATGGTCAGGGTGACCACGTCGCCTTCCGCGTATTCGCCGGTCACGCGGCCGGTTACGGTCACGTCGCCGTCAGCTTCGTCGGCGTTGACGGTGTTGTCCGCGGTGACGTCGTCGATGATCAGCGTGGTGGTGTCGCCCGTCGGGGCGACAGTATCACGCACAGCATCAGCAACCCCTTCATCAGACTGGTTGCCGCTTGAATCAGTAATTGTCGCGGTAACAACAAGGCTCTCGCCTTCAGCAGGTGTTGGCAGTTCAGTGACGACTTCACCTGCCGCAATTTGCTCCTCGGTGAGAGTGATCTCTGTGCCGTTCACCGTTAGCGTGTCGCCTGCTACAGCATTGGTATTTTCTAAACCAATAGTGACAGTGACTTGGCCGTTAGTAATTTCATCCGCGGTAATAAAATCGTCGCCATTGGCGATAGTAACGCTTGGAGCATTTGGTGCAGTGGTGTCAATAACACCGTTATCAGACGCTGTTGCTTCATTGCCAGCAGGATCAGTAATGCTGGCATCGACTGTGTAATCACCCTCGGACAAGGGCGTGGTAACGTCTACGCTCCAGGTGCCATCCGGGTTCACAGTGGCTTCAAGCTCTTGTGAGTTTCCAACCGCGTCGGTCACGATGACTGAGACCGTGCCACCGATTTGGTCAGAGGTGCCAATAATGGTCGGAGTGGTATCGTTCCCGTTTGGCGCATCAACGGTCAGCGTGGGTGCTGTTGTGTCAATAGCGCCGCTATCAGAGGCTGTTGCTCCATTTCCAGCAGGATCGGTAATGCTGGCATCGACTGTGTAATCGCCCTCAGCCAAGGGTGTGGTAACGTCAACACTCCAAGTACCGTCTGGATTAACTACAGCTTCTAGCTCTTGGATGTTTCCTGCAGAATCAGTAACAATAACAGAGACCGTACCGCCGATTTCATCAGAGGACCCTGTAATGATTGGTGTAGTGTCATTACCTGTGGGGGCATCAACCGTGAGTGTGGGGGGCGTGGCATCGACCACGCCCTCACCCGCACCTGCATCCGCAGCCGCCACATCGCCACCATCAAATTCAACAAACTCGGCACCTTCTAGGCCACCTTCTGTGCTAAAGCTGAGGGGGTCTGTCTCTTCGGCGATACGGGCAACACGCACGAAGCTGCTGCCACCACCGCCGCCACCGCCGGCACCACCACCGGCTGCGGTAGCGTCTAGGATATCAAGAAGGTCGCCCTCTTCATCATCGAGTGCGGCGAGGAGCGCTTCTAAGTCGTCATCTTGTGCGCTGGCATCAGTGGCAACAATGAGGTCGCTTACAAGGTCAGGAGTGACCGCTACTTCTTGGCCACCTTCTACAACGTTGGCACCCGTTCCGTCGGCGAAGTCTAGCTCAACACGTCCATCAGCTGAGGTGACTAGCGTTTCACCTTCTTGAAGCACATCACCGATGGCCAACTCACGTAAGTTGCCATCTTCGTCACGTGCCCATGCCTGACCTGTAATTGCGATAACGGTTGCCGTAGCCATGTGTCACTCCTCACTCTTTGTTTGTTACCGTCTCGCTAGTACGTTATGACTAGTCCCATTGACGGTATATACAGCGAGATTAGGAGGGTATGGAATAAAAAAGTATTGTACCGATGGACAAAAAAAACGAGACCGTTTCAGGTCTCGTCGTAGTGAAAAACACGGCATCGTCGCTTATCTAGACCATACACCATGCTTAGTTATCGGCTTGCTCAGCAACTGGCGCTAGTTTCAGAATCAGTTGAAGGCGATCCCGTACTGCCAGCTTTTTAAAAATCGCACTTAGGTGTGCCTTCACCGTTCGTTCAGTGATGTCCAGTTGGCGGGCAACCTCTTTGTTAGTAGCCCCTCTTGCCACAGCTAATGCAACGCCGCGCTCTCGTTCAGTCAGCAACTCTAAGTACTCACTATGCTGGTACCGATCATGCTCAACGCGTTGTTGAAGAGCTTTAAACGTACCGCCCAGCACTTTTGCCAGCAGCTCTTGCCCCACCCAAACACCTTGATTGCTCACTACCACAGCAACTTGGTTAAGCACATCCGCAGCTGCCAGGGTATGCACGTAACCTCTTGCGCCTAAATCCAGTGCACTCAGTGCTTCACGATCGTCGGGTGAATAACTCAGCACCACCACAATAGCCCCTTGTTCCACTAATGAGGAGATCAATGACGGCCACGTATCAACGGTCGTTGAGAGCCATACAAGATCTTTGGGTGCCACTTGCTCCCCAAGAGTGTTGGGCGTTAAGGCTCCAACATCGTGAAAGGCTTTTTTCCAGCGGGCTTTTAAACTGCCATCCGTTGTTATAAACCAATGTTTCATCAGCGCTCCCCCATGGAATCTCGCCACGCCCTTAAAACAGGTTTCAGCATAAACTGCATCACCGTTCGCTTACCGGTGACGATATCGACCTGCGCCGTCATGCCCGGTATTACCTGCAGCCGGTCGGCTACGTTTTCATTCTCTAAGCTGCGCACTCGCACCAAATAAAACGTGTTGCCGTCATCATCGGTGATGGTATCGGCACTGATGTGCTCAAGCTCTGCCTGTAGACCGCCGTAGATGGCATAGTCGTAGGCGGTGAGCTTGATGGTGGCTGGCTGGCCTGGGTGAAGGAAGGCGATGTCTTGAGGCGCAATCCGTGCTTCCACGAGCAGTTGATCATCGGTAGGCACGATTTCCACCACTTCCTGGCCAGGCTGGGCAACACCGCCAATGGTATTGATGTTAATACGCTGCACGATGCCATCCACCGGCGAGCGAATTTCCGTCAGCCGCACTCTATCCTGCAGCCCCGTACCCGACTGCTGTAGTGCGTTGAGCTCGCCCAGCGCTTGCGCGAGGTCGTTACGCCACTCGCTTCGACGCTCGGCATCCAGCTCTCGCAGCTGCGTTTGCGCCTCCTCGACGGCTGCCTGCAGGCGGGCAACCGCTGCATCGGCCTGACTCCTCTCACCAGATGCTCGTGAAACTTCCCGCTGTAAACGCAGCACCTCGACTTCAGAAACCGCTCCCGAGGCCAGCAGTGGCCGCGTCAGGTTCAGCTCCTGGCTGGCCATGCTAGCCTCACGCGCAGCGGTATCCCGTCGTGACTCTGCCTCACGCAACTCCTGCTCGCGCTGGCGAACGCGATCTTCTAACACGTTCTTTTGCTCGCGCAGCTCTTCGCGTCGGCTCTCGTATACCTCACGCTCTTGCATGACGATGTTGGGCACTTCCTGGCGTAGCTCTTCGGAGGGCTCGAAAGCCGTACCGGTCGCCAGCGCACGCAGACGTTCAGCGCGGGCTTCCAGAGCGAATCGCTGGGCGCGATTTTCACGAAAATCCGAGACGAACCGGGTCGGGTCTATCTGCATCAGCACCTCACCGGCGCTCACCATCTGCCCTTCCCGCACCATGATCTGTTCGATCACCCCGCCGTCAAAGGATTGGATACGCTGAAGTTGGCTGGCAGGAATCACCCGTCCAGACCCGCGGGTCACTTCATCAATAGCGGCAAAGTAAGACCATATCAGCAGCGCCACGATCGCCAACAGGACCGTATAAAGAAACAGCCGCGCCCGAATGGGCTCTTGCTGCATTCGCGCCCAGTCGGTGTCGCTCGCCCAGTCACGATTGAGGTGCGCGGAGGTCACTCGTTTGGCAAACAGGCGATCCATAAAGGGTCGAAACGGTTTTTGGCCCTTTTCAGAGAAGCGCCCAATCGCTTCAAAGCCTTTTTGTTCAGATGTCGAGGAGGATTTACGCGCCATTACGAAGCCCTCCCGATTTGGCCTTTGCGCAGCGCTTCCACCACGGTATCCCGCGGACCGTCGGCGACGACTTTACCTGCATCCATGACGATGATGCGATCCACCAGAGAGAGTAGCGAGGTACGATGCGTTACGACGAGAATGGTTTTGCCTGCTGCGACGTTTTTTAGATTGGCTTTGAACGTCTCTTCACTGGCGTTATCCATAGAGCTGGTAGGCTCGTCCAGTAATAAGATGGGCGGGTCTTGAACCAACGCGCGGGCAATGGCAACCGACTGTTTCTGCCCTCCTGATAGCGCTTGGCCGCGCTCGCCTACCTGCAGATCGACGCCATGAGGATGGCTGTTGACCAAGCTTTCCAGCCCCGCTAGCTCGATGGCCCGCAGCAGCGCATCGTCATCCACTCGGTCACTACCACCCCCTGCCACGATATTGTCACGCAGCGAGCCTGAAAATAGGCTGACATCCTGAGGCACATAGCCTATGTGGCGGCGTAGTTGTAACGGGTCGAGCTGACGAATATCGACATTATCGACCAGCACCGCCCCGGCGGTGGGCTGATAAAAACCCAGCACGAGTTTATTGAGCGACGATTTTCCACAGCCAATGCGCCCCAGGAGCGCCACTTTTTCGCCCGCTTTGACCGTAACAGAAACATCCTTCAAGGCGTCACGCTCTTCATTGGGATAGCGTAACGTCACTTTTTCAAGGCGAATATTGCCTGCAAAGCTGGGCTTTTCTACGTACGCCTTGCCTTCGTGCCGCTCTACCTTTTTATTCATGACCGCATTCAATGACTCTAGTGCGGTGGAGGATTGATGATACTGAGCCAGCAGTGCAGCGGCTTGGCTGATAGGCGCCATGGCTCGCGAAGAGAGCATATAGGCAGCGATCAGGCCACCCTGAGTCAGATTCCCCTGGATGATTTGATACACCCCGACGATGATGACGCAAACGGCCACACTATGCTGTGCCCACTGAGCGACGTTAGAGACCGACGTGCTGACCATTTTCAATTGCGCGCCGGTCCTGGATAGAAAGGCCGACGCTTTTTCCCAGTGACGCTGGATGCGACTTTCGGCCCTTAGCGCTTTGACGTTTTCCAACTGGGAGATGGACTCGACCAATAGCGAGTTACGCTGCGCGCCGACCTCCCAGGTCGTTTGCGAAAGTTCGTGGAGCTTTCCTTGAGCCGCCAAGGCGTAGAGCAATACGAATACGATCCCAACCAGTACTGGGAGCACGAGCCAGGGGTTGATCAGCGCAATAATGGCGGCAAACATCAGCACGAACGGTAAGTCCACGATGCCTAGGATGGTTGCAGAACCGATAAAGGCACGCACTGATTCGAACGACTGAAGCGTGGAGGTGAAGGACCCCGTCGAGGCGGGCCGCTCTTCCAAACGCAGCCCCAGTGATTTGGCCATGATACTTGATGAGAGCTTGACGTCTGCCCGGCTGGCGGCCAAGTCGACAAAGCTGCTTCGCATTAGCCTTAGGGCCAAGTCGAAGCAGAGAACGATAAAAATACCGACGGCGAGCACCCAAAGCGTTTCTGTTGCTTGGTTAGGCACGACACGATCGTAAACATTGAGAACGAATAGGGGCATGGCGATGGCGAATACGTTAATCGCCACCGACCCCAGAACGATATCGCGGTAAAGCCGACGATTTTCACGAATAACGCCCCAAAACCAGTGCTGGTCACGGCGTTTTTTAACGCCCGGCTCGGATGCGTTATCAGCTAAAAACTTTGGGCGAACGTAAATAGCCTCGCCACTATAACCCGCGTAAAGCTCGTCGAGAGAAATGTCGACGTCCGACTCTGAGAGTTCGGGAAAAATGACGCGGGCTCTTTTCTGCTTAAGATCCAGCCCCAACAAGACACAGGCTCGGCCGGGTTCGAGCAGAAGAATCACCGGGAATAGCGCTGGATTCAGTCCAGACAGCCGACTTTTAGTAATTCTAGCCGTCAAACCCGCCCGTGAGGCAGCTCGCCCAAACACCGAGGGCGTCAATTTGCCCTGTTCCAACGGCAGGCCTGCCCGAAGTGCTTCCGATGACACTTCATGTTGATGAAAAGAAGCGATTACCTTGAGGCACTCAAGCAGCTCATCACGCCCCTCTAGTTCATTGGGGCTGATTTCATCCGATCGCGAATGGGGAGCCTCCGCCCTACTCAGGTTTGGTTGTGTCACAAAGACCTCATTACCCTAAAACGCATTAAGCGACTCGTATTACACACCCAATGGGTAGTGCTTGCCTGCCGCCCTGCGCGGCAGGCTCAGAGGATGGCTAGTTACTCATAGACGCTGGATGCTCTAACCATTGGTGACAAAGGCATCACCATACCCCATTCGTTGTAGCGTTTGCTATAGCGCCTGAGCATCACTGAACGAGGCCACCGGCCCCAGTTGAACGCGATAATTTCCCGCCGACGCATACACCCGTGACTGGCTCGTTAGCTGCTCTCCTAACTCAATGCTTAACTGTTGAGCGCGCTCAGCGGCACTTAGCGAGGCGACTTGAATATAGAGACTGCTCTCGATGGCCTCAGGCTCAACCGCTGCGTTGGCGTACACAGGCGCATCGATTGGCATCACGACTGGCTCACTCGGCTCGTTGTAGGCGGTGGTGAGCGTGTCGCTGGACAACGACGAAGCGGAAATGCCACGGGTGAAATCTTCCAGAGTGAAGCCACGCGGGCCATCGGTAGCGCAGGCCATCTCAGGGTCTTGCGCTAAATCTTCGTAGCCCAACTCTGCCAAGGTTGGAATGTCTTCACGGACCACTTCCAACGTTTGCATGAGCTGCCCCATGGCGGCCAGCGTCCGCGCCTGGGCCAGTGTCAGGTCGAATTCCGCATTGGCATAGGCACGGCTGGCCTCGAAGTACTCATTCTCACTGTCCAGCACGTCCAAAAGGGTGCGCTGGCCAATATCGAACTGCTGCTGATAAGCGCCACGCACGCGATCGATGGATTGGCGGTGGTCGTTGAGATAGCGCAACTGCTCATTAAGACGCTGCGTATCGTTGTAGGCGATTTGTGTCGTCTGACGGACATTGGTACACGCCACTTCACGCTGATTGACGGCCTGCTCGATGCGCGTCGTGGCAGCTTCGAACGCGGCACTATCAGAACCACCGCGATAGAGGTTCATGCTTGCCACGAGCTGAATGCTGTGCTCATCGCTGCGACCAGCGATCGAGTCGTCTTGGTTATTGGTACCGGTACGGCCTTGAATATCCAGGCGTGGCATGAAGGCGGCACGAGCGGCATTTTGCTCAGCACGCTGAACGGCAATGTTCTCAATGGCCGCATGGAAATCGGGATTGCCCTCAAAGGCCATTCGCACTGCTTCGCTGACATCGCTGGGCAGCTCGTCAGCCAGCGAGGGTGCAGGCGACATATTTTGCGGTGGTAGCTCACCGACGATCCGCTGGTAACGTGCCGTCACATCATGCAGGTTCGAAGCTTCGGTCATCAAATTGGATTCGGCCAGCGCCAAACGACCGCTGATTTGCTCCAGATCCACTCCACGCCCAGCACCAGACAGTGCACGCTCTTCGATCTGCGAGAAAACACGCTGGTGTTCGCGATAGTTATCTTGCGCCAAGCGGACCATTTCTCGGAATCGCAAGACATCTAGATAGGTTTCAAACGCTTCCAGCGCTACCGTTTCGCTGGCCCCCAGCAACTCGAAGTAAGCGATGAGGCGCGTACGATCCAAGCGCTCTACTTCGCTGCGTGTCGCAAAGCCATCGAATACCATTTGCGTCAGGGTGAGCTCGGCAAAGTCACTGCTGTAACTGCCACGTCCATCGTTTTGCTGGTCTTGGCGCCCCACCCCGGCCGTCACGTCGATCGACGGCAGGTAGTTACCCTGAGCCACGCGCACATCACTTCCCGCCGCGCTAAAATTGTTCCAAGCTGCATTGACCTGCGGGTTACTCACGATCGTTTGCTGAATTGTGGTATTGAGATCGGTCATACCAGGCGCGTACAGCGTAGAAGGCAGCTGCTGGGCAAGCGCCGTCAGCGGTAAACAGGCAAGCGTGGTCAGTGTCCAGGGTCGGACAGCGCGCTGAAGTGAGAGAGGTGTGCGTTTCGTTGTAACGTTGTCTTTCATGGCCAGAGATCCCTAATGAACGTTTTCGCTACCGATGAGCAAGTCGCCTTTCCTTCGTAACAACGCACGACGCATTGTCACCCCCTGGGCTGCTTACCCCGACTAAACACTGCCAGATCAACATGAAGCTGGCTATCGTCGCTGGTGATATTGTCTTAGTTAAATCACCCTAACGGGATGATATTAGCTTAAATTAATCGTATTAGCGGCAGTGACAAGCTACAAAAACAAAAGTCACAAAAATTTACAATAAGCGGCCAAAAAAACACACTACAGCGCTGGCTCACGCCGTGCTTGGGGAATCTGTTGAATCGCCAACCCGCACAGAATCAGTATTAAACCCACTAGGGTAGACAGCCGCATTGGTTCACCGACGACCAAGAACAGCAGCAAAAGGGAGACAGGCGGCGACAAGAAGATCAGATTAGAGACCTTGGCAGTTCGTGAAACGCTCTGCACGGCCATTTGCCAAAGCACGAACGCAACGCCCATTTCGAAGAGGCCGACATACGCACCAGCCCCAAGCGCAGACCACCCGTGCCACTGCAGGCCAGGGCCAAAAAGTAACAATAGTGTTAAAACAGGTAACCCAACACTGAAATTCTGCCACTGCCCTACCAACGGCTGCCGCGCGTCTTTCGCATTGAGCAGCCAGTAAAGCGCCCATACCAGTGTCGATGCCAACGCGAAAACGACCCCCAGAGGATCTTCGAAAGCAACGTTGAAGACCTCTCCTCGGGTAGCAATGACCCAAACGCCGCTGTAAGCCACCAAACCAGCCCCTACATCCGAGCGGGTGAGACTATGTCCCAGCAGCGGCACTGCCAAAAAAGCCATCGCCAGTGCCCATGTATAGTTGAGCGCCATGGCCTCTTGGCCAGGTAGCCGGTCATAGGCAGCAAATAGCAACAAGTAGTAAGCCACGGGGTTCATTAACCCAGCCCAAAGCGCCGTCCCCCACCCCCAGCGTAGCGCAACGCGCATATGCCCTTGCTTGACGACGATGGCGCCCATTAGCATCCAGGACACCAGAGCGGCCAACCACATGAGTTCAAGCGGGCTCATCCAGGCCAGGGCGACTTTGAATGTCGTCGCCACGGTCGACCAAAGCGCGACGGCGCCCAAGCCATACAGTACTGCCTGCTGATCTTGCGTCATCGGTCGATATGCCCCAGGTCTTGGGCAGGATCGATCTGGTCGCGCACCTGCTGTTTGAGCGTTTTAATGTCGGGAAACCCACCATCTCGCTTACGCTCCCAGAGAAGCGAGTCATCACACCAGATCTCGAAAGTACCGCCGTGAGAGGGTGAGAGCGCGACCTCTGTTAGCTGCTCGCCAAACGTGGAGAGAAGTTCTTGGGCATACCAGGCGCTACGCAACAGCCACTGGCATTGGGTACAGTAGCGAATGTGAATGCGGGTCATCTTTTTGAGTCCTTATCTATCCGTTCCTTTGAAACGCAGGTTTTTAAAGCACAGGCTTTTGGAACACAGGGCTTTTTAAATACAGGTTTTAAAATACAGTGTGGCATCCTAAGTAGGCATTCTGTCATCTTAAATTAGCAATCGCCAAGGAACCGACATGGCTCAACCGGAAGTTTCACAGACGCAGTTATACGAGTGGCTGACAGGCGATGACGATAGCCGTATGTGCGACGATATACCTGACGATGCCTGCCAAGAGCAGCCGCACAACTTTTTCCTGCACCTTTTCGCTTCGTTAGGTAATAAGTTAGCGGATGAGCTGTCGAGCGCCCGCTTAGTGCTGCCCTGGCTGCTGGGTATTATCGGCGCTCCGGTATGGATGGTGGGGTTATTAGTACCGATTCGTGAAGCAGGCGCCCTCCTCCCCCAGCTGTTTGTGGCTGGCTTTATTCGCCTAAAGCCCCAGCGCAAGTGGGTGTGGGTGGCGGGGGCCGTGCTGCAGGCGGTGGCGGCTATTGCTTTGGCGTTACTGGCCCTGATAGGCAGCGGGGCTATCGGCGGCTTGTTGGTGTTGGCCGCGTTGGTCATGCTCTCCTTGGCACGGGGGCTCTCCTCCATTGCCACCAAGGACGTGCTCGGCAAAACCATCGCCAAGCGCCGCCGAGGCACTTTGATGGGCTGGAGCGGCAGCGTCGCGGGTGGTGCAACGCTGGTTGCCGGCGGTGTATTGATGTGGTTCGGTGACCGACCCGGCAATTTGGCATTGGCCATACTGCTTGGCGTAGCGGCCGCTGGCTGGTTACTCAATGCGCTGTGCGCAGCCCGCATTAAAGAGGTGCCAGGTTCCATCGAAGGCGGCGAAAACGCCTGGGATAGCATTAAGCTGGGGCTATCGCTACTGCGTGAAGACCGCACGTTTTTACACTTCAATGTCGCTAGGGCCCTGCTACTTTCAAGTGCGCTGGCGCTGCCTTACCTGGCGCTACTCGGCCAGCAGCAGAGCGGAACCGAGCTGGGCGGCCTAGGCATTTTAGTGGTGGTATCCGGCCTAGCCGCTATGGTGGCAAGCCCGATATGGGGAAAACGCGCGGATCAGTCCAGCCGCCGGGTCATGCGCGACGCTGCCGTGGGTACGGTGTTGTGCTGCCTATTAGGCGCGGCCTTAGCTTGGTTGCCGGGTGACTGGACGCAGAGCGTTTTACCCTATGCCGCGATTTATGCGCTATTGGTGATTGTGCATCACGGTGTTCGCCTGGGTCGCAAAACCTATTTGGTGGATATTGCCAGCCAAGACAATCGCGCCCTTTACGTAGCGCTTTCCAATACGCTTACGGGCGTACTGATGCTGGTTGTCGGGGGTATTATCGGCGCGTTGGCGCAATGGCTAGGAAGCGCCATGTTGCTGGTGGTCTTGGCGCTCACGGCAGTGGGGGCGATGTTCAGCGCACAGCGGTTACCGGAAGCCGAATAGCGTTGTTGATTGCAAAGCACCGCAACGCTCGCCATGATGGGCAGCAGTTGGCGGTAGAGAGCTGTTTTTTTGCTATTCTACCTCTATTCGGTAGTGTGAAATTCCGCATCGTCCTGCAGTAAGAGAGCCCCGCGCTGATCAACAGCGCCATGGCTACGAAAGAACGAAAGCAACAGGAATCCATTGATGAAACGATCTCCCTTGATCAACCCGGAGTTACTTGAGCGCATTATTGACGCTTCTGAAGATGGCATCGTCGTTGCGGAGCAGGAAGGTGACGAAAACATCCTGATTTACGTGAACAAGGGCTTTGAGCGCTTAACGGGCTACAGTGCGGATGAAATTCTGTATCGCGACTGCCGTTTTCTGCAAAACGAAGACCGCGACCAGGATGCGCTATCGTCGATCCGCGAAGCGTTACAGGATGGCCGCCCCTCGCGGGAAGTGCTGCGTAACTACCGTAAAGACGGCACTATGTTCTGGAATGAACTGTCAATTACGCCAGTTTATGATGAAGCCGACAACTTGATGTACTACATCGGCGTTCAGAAAGATGTGACCGAACGAGTTGAGGCCCAATTGGCACTGGCAGCGCTAAAAAATCAGCAAGAAAACGCCAAATAAACATTTGTCATCATAAAAACAAAGATAGGGCTTGAACTTCAATCCAAGTGGCGTTATATAGCGGCAAGGCGCTTGTTTAGCGTTAGGCGCTTCTTACTTTGCTTCTGTTGGGTAAGGAGCCGTTGTGATGCCGGTGCGCCGGCTTGGGTTGGAGGGCATACCATGAGCCGTGACCCCTTAAATCGTGAAACCTACACCAACGATGGGCTTGATGCTGACGAGTTTGATAACTTGGATGCAGTCAACGACGATCACTACGGTAAAAGCAAACCCAGTAAAGCGGATACCCTGCGCGCTCGCCGTCAGGTAGAAGCGTGGCTTGAAGAGCGTCGCTTACAGCGCGCGATTGAAGATGACTGGGACGAAGAAGAGTAGCGCCTTGCCAATCTATTAAGCGTTTTCAAGGTGGACATACCCGAGGGGCACCCAAATGAGTGCCCCTTATCTTTGCGGCTTGACCACTCTACGCTTGCCCCACTGCTTTGCTGGCCTTTAGCCGCGCTGGGCACTATCATCTGTGCACCAAGCCAGCATATTTGCTGGTCTCGCTTTTACCACAACCTAACGGATTTCCATGGCGCAATACGTATTCACCATGAATCGGGTTGGCAAAGTAGTGCCGCCCAAAAAGCAAATTCTCAAGGATATTTCGCTCTCGTTCTTCCCTGGCGCCAAGATCGGCGTGCTGGGCTTAAACGGTGCCGGTAAATCCACGCTGCTGCGCATTATGGCCGGTGTCGATAAAGAGTTTGAAGGTGAAGCTCGTCCGATGCCCGGCATCAACGTGGGCTACCTGCCCCAGGAGCCGCAGCTGGACGACGAGAAAAACGTTCGGGATACCGTCGAAGAGGCCTTAGGCGCCATCAAAGAGGCACAGGAAAAACTAGACGCGGTATACGCTGCCTACGCCGAACCCGATGCCGACTTTGACGCCCTGGCCAGCGAGCAGGCACGGCTTGAGAATATTATCGAAGCTGCCGATGCACACAACCTTGAGCGTAAGCTGGAGGTAGCCGCAGAAGCGCTGCGCCTTCCGCCGTGGGATGCCAAAGTAGGCAACCTTTCTGGTGGTGAGCGTCGTCGTGTGGCGCTTTGCCGCCTGCTGCTCTCAAGCCCGGACATGCTACTGCTGGACGAGCCCACCAACCACCTGGATGCTGAATCCGTGGCGTGGCTGGAGCGCTTCCTGCATGACTACAACGGCACTGTCGTTGCGATTACCCACGACCGTTACTTCTTGGATAACGTCGCGGGCTGGATTCTTGAGCTGGACCGCGGCCAAGGTATTCCGTTTGAAGGCAACTACTCCCAGTGGCTTGAGCAGAAAGAGCAGCGCCTGACCCAAGAAGCCAAACAGGAAGCGTCTCGTCAGAAAGCCATCAAGCAAGAGCTTGAGTGGGTGCGCAGCAACGCCAAAGGCCGCCAAGCGAAGAGCAAAGCGCGCCTTAACCGCTTTGAAGAGATGCAGTCTGGCGATTTCCAGAAGCGTAATGAGACCAACGAGATCTACATTCCGCCTGGCCCGCGCCTGGGTGACAAAGTGATCGAGTTCCACAACGTTACCAAGCGTTTTGACGACAAACTGCTCTACCAGGATCTCTCCTTTACCATTCCCCAAGGGGCGATTGTTGGCATTGTGGGTGGTAACGGTGCCGGTAAATCGACGCTGTTTAAGCTGGTAACCGGCAAAGAGCAGCCGGATGCTGGCGAAGTGGTAATCGGCGAAACCGTCGACATTGCCTACGTTGAGCAGCTGCGTGACGCCCTAGACGACAAGCAAACTGTCTGGGAAGCAGTGTCCGATGGCCAGGATATTCTCAACATCAATGGCTATGAAGTTTCTTCGCGAGCCTACGTTGGTCGCTTTAACTTCAAAGGCAACGACCAGCAGAAGCGTCTGGATGAGCTTTCCGGTGGTGAGCGTGGCCGCCTGCAGCTTGCGCAAACCCTAAAACAGGGTGCTAACGTGCTGCTGCTGGATGAGCCCTCTAACGACCTGGATATCGAAACCCTGCGCGCCCTGGAAGAAGCCTTGCTCGCCTTCCCTGGCTGTGCCATGGTGATTTCTCACGACCGTTGGTTCCTGGATCGTATCGCCACGCATATTCTGGCGTTTGAAGGCGATTCAGAAGTGGTGTTCTTCGACGGTAACTACACCGAATACGAAGAAGATCACAAGAAACGCGTCGGTAACGACACACCCAAGCGCATGAAGTACAAGCGCATCGACGCCTAATGTTTTAGGCGTTATGCAATGCAAAAGCCCTGCTGGCGTTTCCCGCCGCAGGGCTTTTTTTATGGATGGCTGTTTACCGTTGGTCGGCGAGACAGTTTAGCCTGCGGGCCAGGTAAACTCGCGCCCACCCATTAAGTGCATATGGATATGGTAGACGGTCTGCCCGCCCATTTCGTTGCAGTTCATCACCACACGGTAGCCATCCTCGGCAAACCCCTGCTGCTTAGCAAGCTGCGCGGCGGTGTGTTGCAAGCGGCCTACGAGGGCTAGGTCGTCGGCGGCAATATCGTTAAGCGTCGAGATATGCTTTTTAGGGATAATAAGCTGATGGGTCGGCGCTTGAGGGCTAATGTCGTTAAACGCCAGCACGTGCTCATCTTCAAACACGATATCAGCGGGAATGTCGCGGTTAATAATTTTGCAGAACAGGCATTCCATCGCGGCCTCCTTAGGTTTGGCGCGTTTATTATCGGTAAAAGGCAGCCCCACTTTCCTCGTTAGCGAAAACGGCGCTGCGACAGTAAGTGGCGAACCAGCGGTGCCAGAATCAGCTCCATCGCCAATGACATACGAGCGCCGGGCACCACCAGAGTATGCGGGCGAGTCATAAAGGAGTCTTTAATCATCGCCAGCAACCAAGGGAAATCGACGGTTGAAGGGTCGCGGAAACGGATGACCACAAACGACTCCGAATCGGTCGGAATATCCTGCACTTCAAAGGGGTTGGACGTATCGACCGTGGGCACCCGTTGGAAGTTGATATGGGTACGGGAAAACTGTGGCTGGATATAGCGCACATAGTCATCCATACGGCCCAAGATAGTGTCAATCACCGCTTCCTGAGAGTAGCCGCGCAGCTTTGTGTCCCGGTCGATCTTTTGAATCCACTCCAGATTCATGGTCGGCGCAACACCCACCAATAGATCCACATGGCGGGCAATATCGTACTCTTGGGTCACTAACCCACCGTGCAGCCCTTCGTAAAACAACAAGTCAGTGCCGCAAGGCAGCGACTGCCACTCGGTGAAGGTGCCCACCCGATACCCGGCTTCAATTTTCTGCTTATCTTCCGCATGGATATAGTGCCTGAAGATGCCAGCACCGTGCTCTCCGTACTCGATAAACAGTCCTTCCAGGCGATCAAGCAAGTTGGCTTCTACAGCAAAGTGGGATAGCTCATCTTTACGCTCTGGCTCTTCACGGAAAATGCGCTTTAGGTCATCGCGGGTATAGCGGTGAAACGCATCCCCATCCACCATGGCAGCATGGACATCTTCACGCAAAAACATGCGCTCGAAGCTGCGGCGCACGGTAGTGGTACCCGCCCCTGACGAACCCGTTACCGCGATGATGGGATATTCTCGGGACATTATCCCCCCCTTGCATCAGCAAGCGTTTGCTTCACCGCATCGGGAATCGCTACCGGGCGGCCAGCAGCCAAGTCTATCAGTAGTTTATTTACCCGAGCGGTAGCCACCACATCGCCCGTTTCCGCCTTAGTCACCCTATGGAACACCGTTAAGGCTTTGCCTTCTGGGTCGGGCACTGCGGTTTCTACCACCAACGCATCGGGAAAGCGGGCCTCCTGTTGATACTGCACGGCGAGGTCAACCACAACGCTTGGGTAGCCGTGCATATCCCACTCGGGCAGATCGAGGGCGGCGAAGGCCTGCATACGAGCCTCATGAAGCAGCGATACCAGCGCATCATGCCCCAGATGGCGGCCGTAGTTCATATCCGTCACCCGCACAGTCAGCGGATGACGATGGATAACCGCTGCGTTAGGGAACTCCTGCGAAACACGCTCCATAGTTCAACTCCTTGCTGGGTGACGGTTTGACCTTAAAAGGCCGGTAATTACTGCTCGCGCGCGATGGCACGGAAAGCGATATCACGACGGAACTCAACGCCATCCCAGTGAATCGCTTTAACCCCTTGGTACGCCTGCTGCTGGGCAGCTGAGACGCTATCGCCCAGGGCGGTCACACACAGCACGCGACCGCCAGCAGTGGTGATATCACCCTCTGCGTTTTGCGCCGTCCCTGCATGGAAGACTTTGCACTGCGCCTGCTCGGCATCGGCTAGGCCGTGAATCACGTCACCTTTGCGGTAGCTGCCGGGGTAGCCACCTGCCGCCAACACCACGCCCACCGCTGCGCGGCTATCCCACTCGCACTGCTTGTCTGCCAGTTCGCCCTTGGCACCTGCTAAACAGAGCGCCGCTAAATCGGAGGTAAGGCGCATCATAATCGGCTGGGTTTCCGGGTCACCAAAACGGCAGTTGTACTCGATTACTTTGGGGTTGCCTTGCGGGTCAATCATTAGCCCCGCATACAAGAAGCCGGTGTAAGCGTTGCCCTCTTCCGCCATACCACGCACGGTGGGCAAAATCACTTGCTCCATAATCCGCGCATCTACTTCCGGTGTCACTACCGGTGCCGGGGAGTAGGCTCCCATACCGCCGGTATTGGGGCCGGTGTCACCATCGTAGGCACGCTTATGGTCTTGGCTGGTGGCCATGGGCACGACGTTTTCGCCATCCACCATGACGATAAAGCTGGCTTCTTCACCTTCCAAAAACTCTTCGATGACGACTCGCGCGCCAGCGTCACCAAAGGCGTTGGCTTCAAGCATATCGCGGATCGCCGCTTCGGCTTCCGCTTCGCTCATGGCGACAATCACGCCTTTACCTGCCGCTAAGCCATCGGCCTTAATCACAATGGGCGCGCCCATATCAGCTAAATACGCCAATGCTGGCTCGACAGCGGTAAAGGTTTGGTAATCGGCGGTGGGAATGTGATGGCGGGCCAGAAAGTCTTTGGTGAACGATTTCGAACCTTCTAGCTGTGCCGCACGCTGGCTAGGGCCAAAGATGGTCAAACCAGCGGCTTGGAACCGATCCACTACGCCTTCCACCAGCGGAGCTTCTGGGCCCACCACGGTTAGCGCAATCTGCTCTTGCTGGGCAAACGCCACCAAGGCATCCAGGTCGGTTGCGCCGATAGCGACATTGGTCAGCTTAGGCTCTGTGGCGGTCCCTGCGTTGCCAGGTGCCACAAACACTTGCTCGACATCATTGGATTGGGCAAGTTTCCAAGCAAGGGCATGTTCGCGGCCACCGCCACCGATCATCAAAACTTTCATGGGTATCCTTCTCAAACGGGAGAGCGTCGTTGGGGCGCATTATGCCACAACGCGTCCCTAACGTGGCCTAAAGGGGGATTAGGAGTTTTTGTCCGTTTTATCGTCGTCATCCGTCTGGGTAGGCTGGTTCAGCGCATTTTGCCAGAAACGCATATTCTCTTCGGCCAGTTCACGCATAAACTCAATGGGTGAGTGGCGCATCGCCTGCTGCCACTGGGTCTGCATGCGCTTTTGCTGCTCCAGCATCAGTTGGGTGCCCTGCTCCAAATAACGCGCCAGCGGCAGCGGTGAGGACATATCGTACACACGGATCAACTGGGCCAGCAGGTCGTTCGAGAACACTTCGGCTTCACTATCCGCCTGCTCCTGTTCGATAATGATCGATAGCAAAATGGTGCGCGTCAGATCTTCGCCGCTCTTGGCGTCTTCAACGCGAAACGGCTCTTCTTCAATGATTAAACGCCGCAAGTCTTCAAGAGTGACATAACGGCTCTGCTGAGTATCGTACAACCTGCGGTTGGCATATTTGCGAATTACGCGCACAGCGCATCTCCTTAAACACGATAGAGGCTTTTATCGCCGTTGCTGCTATTGTGCCTGCAACACGCGCCCATGCAAGCCAGCTTAGCGGATTAGTGCTGTTAAGCACGCCTTTCCTGTCAACTACCCCCGCCTGAAGGCGGGAGCTTGTGACAACAAGCCCGGTTGACCAGGGAGAGCGGTAGCCAACCCGCTACGTTGATAACAGGTCGCCAAGACTCACCCACGGATGCTTCCTCAGTCCGTGGCTCTGAAAGATCAAGATCATGCTGCGGTACGCCGCCCGGGCGAAAGGTAAAACGCCGAAGGTCTTGACCGCTGCCACAAGGCAGGAGCCGGTTATCGACATTCCCGAGGGGAGACGGGGCGCAAGCCCCGCGACACAAGGCCCGTAAGGGCATGGATTAGGAGGAAATCGCATGGCGGTTTTCGTACTGGACAAACACAAGCGGCCACTGATGCCGTGCAGTGAAAAACGCGCTCGGTTGCTGCTGGCGCGTGGTCGTGCCGTGGTGCATAAGCGTTACCCGTTCACGATTCGGCTCAAGGATCGCGTCAGTGGCGAGACGCAACCGCTTCGCCTGGGCATCGACCCTGGCAGCAAAACGACCGGGCTGGCGCTGATGCGCGAACCGGACAGTCAGCAGCGGCATGTACTGTGCCTGTTTGAACTGATCCATCGCGGCTTTCAGATCAAAAAGGCATTACAGCAACGAGCGGCTTTTCGGCGTCGCCGCCGCAGTGCCAACCTGCGCTACCGCGCCCCGCGCTTCAATAATCGCACCAAACCTAAGGGCTGGCTGGCACCGTCGCT
>NZ_JAKGAY010000045.1:0-20621 GCF_021532545.1 Halomonas sp. Cn5-12 | reverse complement strand
CACCCTTGCCGTCGGCTAGCACTTCCCCTTACCGGGCGTGCAGGGGACTTTCACCCCCAAGTCATCCTGAGGCACCACCCCCAGGAACAGCGCCTATCAAGGCGCTACGCGCCGTGCCTGGCGCACAACAAAAAACCCCGCACGAAGGCGGGGTTTTTCTACAGACTGACCCGTAGGTCAGCTGACAACATCATTCGTTCAGATTACAGAACTTTGATGTTGGAAGCCTGAAGGCCTTTTTTACCCTGGGTGACGTCGAAGGAAACCTTCTGGCCGTCTTGCAGAGTTTTGAAGCCGTCAGCTTGAATTTCGGAGAAGTGAGCGAACAGGTCGTCGCCATTGTCGTCCGGAGAAATGAAGCCGAAGCCTTTAGTGTCGTTAAACCACTTAACGGTACCAGTTGCCATGATCGAAATCCTCGATAAAGCTTAATGTAGAGCCGGGTAATACCCGAGTTGCAGTGGGTAGAACAAGAAACTTTCACCAGACTCAACGCTAGAGCGTTTCGATACTGCTGACAACGTTCGACTTGCTAACCAACTGCATTCAGCATGCGCTTAACCAAGCCGCACGTCAACACTATGATGAAAAAAAATGTCAATGCAATGAATTTTCTTTAAAAATCCATCCAGCTGCTTTTTCAGCGATCATTAACGTGGGCGAATTGGTGTTTCCACTGGTGATGGTAGGCATTACGCCCGCGTCCGCGATCCGTAATCCCACCACCCCAAGTACCCGCAATTTTTCATCCACTACCGCCATTGGGTCATCACGTTTGCCCATCCGCGTGGTGCCGACCGGGTGAAAAATCGTCGTGCCAATATCTCCCGCTAGCCGCGTTAGCTCGTCATCGGTTTGATACTCAACGCCCGGCTTTACCTCTTCAGGCAAATATTTAGCGAAGGCAGGCTGTTCGGCGATACGCCGGGTTACCCGCAGCGAATCAGCCGCCACCTTGCGATCCTCCGGCGTGCTGAGATAGTTCGGCGAAATCGCCGGTGCCTGACGCGGGTCGGCGCTTTTCAAACGCACCGTTCCTCGGCTGGTAGGATTCAGGTTGCATACGCTCGCGGTAATGGCCGGATACGGATGCAGCGGCTGCCCAAAGGCCTCTAGGCTGAGCGGCTGCACGTGATACTGAATATTGGGATACGGCTGATCGTCAGAACTGCGGGTAAACGCGCCAAGCTGAGAAGGCGCCATGCTCATCGGCCCGGTGCGCTTAGTCACATACTCCCAGCCAATCCCCGCCTTGCCCCACAGCGTACTGGCAATAGCATTGAGCGTTTTGGCATTACTGACACGATACACCGAGCGAATCTGGAGGTGATCTTGCAGGTTTTCGCCCACCCCAGGCAGGTCGTGCACTACCTCAATGCCGTGCTCGCGTAGATGCTCAGCAGGCCCGATGCCCGATAGCTGCAGCAGGTGGGGCGAGCCAATCGCGCCAGCACACAGCACGACTTCCTTGCTGGCCTGCACGCGCAGAGTCTTGCCTGCTCGCACCACTTCGACTCCTTCGCAGCGCGGGACGGCCTGATCACGGTCGAAGCAGAGCCGATTCACCTGGGTCGAGTGCCAAAGCGTCAGGTTGTCGCGCTTTAGCGCGCTGCGTAAAAAGGCCTTAGCGGTGTTCCATCGCCAGCCGTCACGTTGGTTTACCTCAAAATAGGCAACCCCTTCATTACTACCCCGGTTGAAGTCGTCGGTGCGGGGAATTCCCGCCTGCACCGCTGCTTCGGCAAAGTCATCCAACACTTCCCATTTCAGGCGCTGCTTCTCGACCCGCCACTCGCCGCCATGGCCATGAAAAGCACGGTAAGTCTCATCACCGTCGCTACCTTCATCCAGCCGGTAGTGGTTTTCGTGTTTGATAAAGTCCGGCAGGCAGTTCTCCCAGCGCCACTCGTCGCTACCGGTAACCTCCGCCCAGTGGTTGTAATCCCGCGCTTGGCCGCGCATGTAGATCATGCCGTTGATGCTGGAGCAGCCCCCCAGGGTTTTACCTCGGGGGTAGATCAGCGAGCGGCCATTAAGCCCCTTGTCCGGCTCAGTACGAAACAGCCAGTCGGTGCGCGGGTTATTGATGCAATAAAGGTAGCCCACTGGAATATGGATCCAGTGGTAGTTATCCCGACCACCCGCTTCAATCAGCAGCACTTTGTTTGCAGGGTCGGCGCTTAGCCGATTGGCCATCAGGCACCCTGCGGTGCCTGCGCCAATCACGATGTAATCAAACGCTTCTGCGGTGGGATGAGTGGTTGTATTTGTTGGCATGGGCTTGGCTCCCGTAACGGTCAGGCGTTACTTCGCCGTCGGCATCACAAACTCAGCACCCGTGTCGATGGAGTCCGACCAGCGCTGCATGATCGACTTCTGTTTGGTGTAGAAGCGCACGCCCTCTTCGCCATACGCGTGAGTATCGCCAAACAACGAGCGCTTCCAGCCGCCAAAACCGTGCCACGCCATAGGCACCGGAATCGGTACGTTGATGCCGACCATGCCCACCTGAATCCGGCGGCCAAATTCCCGGGCAACGCTGCCGCTTTCAGTAAAACAACTCACCCCGTTGCCAAACTCATGGTCGTTGATCAGTTGGATGGCGGTAGCCACATCCGGTACGCGCACGCACACCAGCACAGGGCCAAAGATCTCCTCTTTATAGATAGTCATCTCCGGCGTGACGTGATCGAACAGGGTGCCGCCCATCCAGAAACCGTCAGCACAACCCTCACCCGCTTGAGTGCTATCAAACTCGCGACCATCGACAATAAGCTGCGCGCCTTCTGCCACGCCCTTTTCGATGTAGCCGGTGATCCGCTGATGCGCTTGGCGGGTCACGATGGGCCCCATCTCCGCATCCAGCTGCATGCCATCTTTGACTTTCAGCGCCTTAGCCCGCTCGGTGAGCATCGGCACGACTTTATCGGCCACATCGCCGACCAGCACGGCCACGCTAATCGCCATGCAGCGCTCGCCGGCACTTCCGTAGGCGGCGCCAATCAGCGCATCCACTGCTTTATCCAGATGGGCGTCTGGCATCACCACCATATGGTTTTTCGCCCCACCCAGTGCCTGTACGCGCTTACCGTGCTTCGCGCCACGCTCGTAGATCAGGTTGGCAATGGGCGTGGAGCCGACAAACGACAGCGCTTTAACGTGAGGGTGGTCAATCAGTGCTTCGACGGAGTCTTTATCGCCCTGCACCACGTTGAACACGCCATCGGGTAGACCTGCCTGCGTTAGCAGATCCGCGATCATCAGCGAGGCGCTAGGGTCCAGCGGGCTGGGCTTGAGAATGAAAGTATTACCGGCGGCAATGGCGATGGGGAACATCCACATCGGCACCATCGCCGGGAAGTTAAATGGCGTGATACCGGCGACCACGCCCAGCGGCTGGCGCACGGTCCAGTTATCGATGCCGGAGCTAACCTGCTCGGTGTAATCACCCTTTAATAGCTGGGGAATACCGCAGGCAAACTCGACAATATCAATACCCCGTGCCACTTCGCCCTGGGCATCGGTAAATACCTTTCCGTGCTCTTTGGTGATTGCTTCGGCCAGGGCATCTTTATTGGCGTTCAGCAGCTCCAGGAATTTAAACATTACCCGAGCGCGGCGAATAGGCGGCGTATCGGCCCAGGCTGGAAATGCCGCCTGGGCGGCTTGCACGGCGGTGTCCACATCAGCGGCCGAAGCCAGGGCAACGCGGCCAGTGACCTGTCCAGTGGCAGGGTTGAACACATCCTGGGCGCTGCCGGAGGCGCCTTCGCTGCGTTGGCCGTTAATAAAATGATGGATGGCGTTGGTTGTCATTGTCGCTACCTTTATAAACATCGTTTAAGTGATGAGGAGAATCTGCCCTAGACTACCCGGCGCCACAGGCCAAGCAATTGAGTAATTTTTAACCCGGATATAAGCTCTACTAATAACATGACAACGAAGGTCATCGACCATGCAGGAGTACGCCACGCTACGGGCCTTTGTGGCCGTTGCCCACACCGGCAGCGTCTCAAAGGCGGCCGAGCAGCTTCATCTGACCCAGCCCGCGGTTAGCCTAAAGTTGAAGCAGCTACAGCAACATCTGGGCCTAACGCTGTTTACCCGCCGCCCACAAGGGTTAACGCTCACCGCCGATGGTTACGCCTTGCTACCGGCCGCTGAAAATGCCCTGGCCAGCGCGCTGGCCTTCGAGCAGAGCGCCAGCGCGTTACACAGCACCCTGCGCGGCAAGCTGCGCATCGGCACTATCGTGGACCCTGAATTCATCCGCCTGGGCGATTTTCTCAGCCGCTTGATGGCCCGCGCGCCACAGCTGGAAACCGAGCTTCACCACGGCATGAGCGGCAGCGTATTGGACAGCGTTGAGCAAGGGGAGTTGGATGTGGGCTTTTTTCTCGCCCCGCCCGGCGAAGGCACCGGCAATCCTGCGCTCGCATGGCGAGAGTTAACTCACTTTCACTACCACGTGGTGGCACCGCCGAGCTGGGAAGCCAAACTTGCCGACACCCGCTGGGAGGCGCTTGCGCAACTACCCTGGATTGTAACTCCCACCGTGTCAGCGCATTCACGACTACTTAAGCGGGCGCTGGCCGCAAGCGGCGCGACCCCGAACCGTGTTGCCCAGGTCGACCAAGAGGCGTGTATGCTAGATTTAGTCAGAGCAGGCGTGGGCCTGAGCCTAGCACGAGACGCGCTGGCCATGGCCGAACGCCAAGAGAGCGGCTTGGCGGTGGCAGACAACGTTCGCCTGCCCTGCGCATTAAGCCTGATCTGGCGCAGCGACCGCGCCACCGAGCCCACGATTAAAGCCGCACTAGACACCCTCAATACGGTGTGGCCGCATCGTCTAAGGTCGCTGTAAGGAAGCGGAACCTCTCGACACTAATGGACTCAATTGCGAGCGTTGACTCGCCACCTCCACCGGAGTGTTTGCAACGACCCGATTTCCCAATATTCGCCCCTTAACCCTGTGCGTGATGGCCGCTGCCGGTTTTGCGAGCGCATCACTCCAAGCGCAGTCCAATGCAGAGGCCACCTTTGCCGGCGGCTGCTTCTGGTGCATGGAGCCTCCTTACGATAAACGGTGGGCGTGAGTGCCACTATCTCAGGCTACATGGGCGGCGAGCTTGAAAACCCCACTTACGAGCAGATCTCCCGGGGCGGGACTGGCCATATTGAAGTCGTACAAATCGAGTATGACGATAGCCGTATTATCGCTGATGGCAGTGACTTTTTCAGAGTTTCCGTAGTAATACGAAGCCCACTAGACTAAAAGTCTAGTGGGCTTCAAAGAACGCCTCACAGAGAGCGCGTAAATAAAACGACCTTTATACCCTTAAGTGTTTGTTATTCAGCCATTTGCTTAATACCCAAACACAGATACTTCAGCTCGGTGTATTCATCGATGCCATAGCGTGAGCCCTCACGACCGATGCCCGACGATTTGACACCCCCAAAAGGCGCCGAAGCGGTCGAGATGAGCCCCGTATTAATGCCCACCATGCCGTACTCCAATGCTTCCGATACGCGCCAGATCCGTGACACGCTTTCAGCATAGAAATACGCCGCTAACCCATACTCCGTATCATTGGCCTGACGAATAACCTCCGCTTCCGTCTCAAACCTGAATACCGGCGCCAATGGCCCAAAGGTTTCCTCGCGAGCACATGCCATATCAGCGGTTACGTCAGCCACAACTGTTGGCTCAAACCAGGTACCGCCTAAGGCGTGTCGCTTACCACCGGTGATTAAGCGACCACCTTTATCGAGTGCATCCTGCACATGGGCTTCAACTTTCTCTACCGCCTTTTCAGAGATGAGTGGCCCCACCTCTACGCCTTCGGCGCTACCTTTACCGACACTCAGTTCACTGGTGCGCTGGGCCAAACGTTCAACAAATGCGTCGTAAACACCGCTTTGCACATAAATACGATTAGCGCAGACACAGGTTTGCCCAGCATTACGGAACTTACTGTCTAGCGCTCCGGTAACCGCATCTTCAATATCGGCATCGTCAAACACAATAAAGGGCGCATTACCGCCAAGCTCAAGAGACACCTTTTTGACCGTTGGAGCACAGGCAGCCATTAAATGCGCGCCCACTGGGGTAGAACCGGTAAAGCTCAGTTTGCGCACAATCGGGCTATCTGTCAGCACGGGGCCAATCGTTTTGGCATCACCAGTAACAATATTAATCACCCCGGCAGGAATGCCCGCTTGCTCGGCTAACGCCGCTAGCGCAAGCGCCGTCAACGGGGTTTCCATAGCGGGCTTAACGATAATCGTACAACCCGCCGCCAAGGCAGGCGCCACCTTACGGGTAATCATGGCCGCAGGGAAGTTCCACGGCGTAATCGCCGCACAAACGCCCACCGGCTCACGGGTAACAATGATGCGTTTATCAGTCGCATGACCGGGAATAGTATCGCCGTATAACCGCTTCGCCTCCTCAGCGAACCACTCGATAAAGCTGGCCGCATAGCCGATTTCACCGCGCGCCTCTTTTAACGGCTTCCCTTGCTCCAAGGTCATCAGCTCGCCTAGCGCTGCCTCATTTTCCATAATCAGTGCATGCCAGCGTTTTAAAAGCTGCGAACGTTCCGCCGCGGTTTTAGCACGCCAAGCAGGCAGTGCGGCATTTGCAGCGTCAATAGCCTGACTGACTTGCTCCGCACTCAAGCTAGGGACATGGCCAAGCGTCTCACCGCTAGCAGGGTCGGTGACCGCGACACTACTGCCATCCGTTGCGGCCACCCACTGGCCGTTAATATACGCGTCTTGTTTAAAAAACGTTTGCTTGGAGATAGACATTATTTTTCCTTTCAAAGTGAAGGTTAGATAAGTTCTTGACGCCAACGTCGCTGTTTTTTGACCAGCGTAGATTGATCGATGCCCAATGCAGCGGCTGCCGCTCGGGTCGTACCATGGCGAGCAAGCGCCTGTTGAATGACTTGCTGTTCAAACTGCATTACCTGCTGGCGAAGATCACCACTCACGGGCGGTTGGCTAAACAGAGTGCTTGGGAATATCTCGCTCGGCAGTGCCGTTGCGGTTATCTCATCGTCTGAAACCGTGACGGATAAACGCTCGGTTAAGTTGATCAGCTCACGAATATTGCCAGGCCACGAATAGCTAGAAAGTAACTCCAACGCCTCGGGGCTCCAGACCCGTTCTACCCCATGCAACTGATTAAAATGGTCTAAGTAATAGTTCAGCAATGGAATCACCTCATCGCGCCGTTGCCGCAAAGGGGGCAGCCAGAGCGGCACCACGCTAATGCGATAAAACAGATCCTCGCGAAAAAGCCCTTGCTTGACCCGTTCATTCAAATCCTGGTGGGTAGCGGTAATCAGACGTACGTTGGCATGACGAAAAACCGTTCCCCCTACTGGCAGGTAGCGGTTTTCTTCCACCACTTTGAGCAGCTTCACCTGCAATGCGAGAGGTAAATCGCCAATTTCATCCAGAAAAAGCGTACCGCCATGAGCCACATCCAATAGCCCCTGTTTGCCTCTAGGGGACGCCCCGGTAAATGCGCCTGCGGTGTAACCAAACAGCTCCGCTTCCAGCAACCCTTCAGAGAATGCCGTACAGTTAAGCTCCATAAAAGGCCCATCCGCACGGTCGCTTTGCTGATGTATATAGCGGGCCAACATCGTTTTACCGGTGCCAGTTTCACCGTGAATCAGGATCTTCGCCGTTGTTTTCGCGACTCGACTGGCAAGCGCAAAGCAGGGCTCCGTTTGTTGGCTGGTGATCACCCCCGGCGCGCTTAGCGCCATAACCTCGGGCACTTTATATGCCTCGCGGATGCGCTGAATTTGCTCTAGCTGCTCTTGGGCATGTTTCGCCAGTAGCAACTCAGTGATATCCCGAACACTGGTAACCACATAAGCAATCGAGCCATCGGCACTGAACATAGGCGTTCCAGTGACCACGATCTTGCGGCTGTTGTGGATAGTCTGCGCCAGCGTAATCGGGCGGCGTTCACGGATGACTTCCAACGACGCGGATTTTGAAATAAACCCCGCTTTCACCAAATCCGCCATATGAAAGCCCACTACCTCAGCGCGCGAAATGCCGGTGATACGCTCATAGGCTTTATTGATCGTTACCGTAATACCGTTGGCATCGGTGATATAAACCCCGTCATGCAAAGCATCCAACAGTGAACGCATCGGCTCTTGGTCAAAACCAAAAGCATCTACGCTTTCAGCTTCCACCGGCGGTTTAATACCGGTGACACGGTAGCGAATACACTCGCCCACCAGCTGGCCCAACGCCGCCTCACATTGCGCCTTTTCGATATCGGTACGGGTCAACACCCCAATCACCTGGCCTTGGGTATCAAAGACTTCCACCGCATCAGTGCCGTGTAAATCAAATAACGGCAGGGCGGCTTCCAGTGAAAGCCCCTCTTCGATCCGTTGCATAACAGTTCCTCTCACAGGCCAGGTCCACCGCCTAAGCGGTGAACGCTGGTTTTCTAACCTTTTTTTGACGGTTAAACCACTATAAAGGCAGAGACTGTTATTTGCGCAATGGCACTTCCGGCTCAGGATCCTCGACGGGCTGGGATGCCTCATCCCAATCCTTAACGAAGGTTTTATCCACCTCCCCGGAGAAGAAGCGCTTACCGTAAATTAACACGCAAAGTAAAATGCCCACCCCAAAGGCCCAGGTAGCGCCCTTTATCACCAGCATGGCCGCGATAATGCCCGCGATACCCAAGTCCCGCTGGCTGCGCGCTTCCATAATGCCGATGCGCACACTGACATAGCCTTGAATCAACAGCGTCAGCGCCAGCGCAATCCCCAGAATAGGCTCCACCAGGCTCACGATCGGCAGCAACAACAGCCCCGTATTCGTCCCCCAGCGAAACGAACCAGAACCACCGAAGATAGAGTTCATCGCCGCTTTGCCCTGCTTATAACGCTCAACCGTTACCACATGCATCGCAGCCCAAAGCGGACCACACATCACCACATCAGGGCCAAAAATACTCATCCCAAAGTTACGCCCACCAAAAATCATATGAGCGCGGTTAGGGTTATAGTCAATTTTTTCATCCTGGCGCTTCTCATCAGCCTCTTCCAAAAGTGCCTTGCTTTGAAGCACATCGCCAAATAGCACAATGTAGGCCGCAATAACGGTCGGAATGGCCGTTAAAAACATCATCAACGGAGGTAAACCAACGCCAAATACCGTGTATTCACTGAACATCAGCGCGAAATCAGGCTGACTAAAGCCCCACTCAACGTCAGGCCAAGGCGCCTCACCAAACAGCGGAGCCACCACAATCGCCAGCACGATAATCGGGAAAATACCCAGTTTACCCACGGCACCCCACAGGCCGCCCTGCGCTTTAAGCTTGTTGAAATGGCGAGAGAAAATCAGATAAAACGCGACACCTACGGCAATCGCAATAGTAAAGGGGTACTGTTCAAAGCGGCCGCCTTCATCAAACACCACCACAATAGCGGCTAACCCTGCGCCCATAATGACCCCTGCTTTGATGGCAGAAGGAATGAGCCGCACCACTTTACTGGCCATACCCGTTACCCCCAGGCCCAGTGCCAGTATCCCCAACATCATCTGAAAGGCAATCAGCGCATGCACCCTGTCTACCCCCTCGGGAAAGGTCGACACATAAGCCATCAACAGCGGAATAGCAGGTGTGATCCACCCTGGAATGACAGGGTCACCCAACAGGTGATGCAGCAAATAAAGCAAGCCATTTAAAATGACGATGGCCAACGCCGCTTCAAACGGCATGCCCAGTAGCTGCATCATCAATGGGATCGCGGCAAGATCCACCGCGCACATCAAAAGCCCTTGCAGGTAATCGGGCAGTTCAAAACGATAATGGTAAAACGGCAGGCGTAGCTTAAACGGCCCTAGTGGTGTGTACGGGCTTTCTTCACCGTCAACGCGTTGCTTCCAAGCGCTCATGGCATGGACTCCTGTTTAAAGTTGTTAGTATTTTTAATAAACGTTTTGTCGTTATAGCGTTTTTAATTAGCGACGAATTAATAAGCGGCGTGGTAAATCGCCTCAACATCCGCAAGCGTTAATACCCGCGGGTTATTACGCAGCAAACGTTCCACCTTAATGGCCTCGGCGGCCAACTCAGGAATGTCGGATTCAGGAATATCAAACGAGCGTAAACCGGAAGGAATCTCCACATCAGCACACAGCTTATGCATGCGCTGGATAACCGCTTCGGCGACAGCATCATCCGAAAGCCCAGCCACGGGTTCATCAAAGGCCACCGCAATGCCCCGAAAGCGCTCGACGCAGGCCAGCTTGTTCCACTCCATTACGAAGGGCAGTAACAGCGCATTCGTCACCCCATGGGCCAAGTGGTAGCGCCCACCTAACGGATACGCCAATGCATGGACTGCGCCCACGCCAGCATTACCAAAGGCAAGGCCTGCCAGCAGGCTACCGGTGGCCATATCTTCACGGGCCTGGAGATTGTTGGGATTGGCAAACGCCTTGGGGAGCGCATGCACAATGAGGTTCATTGCCTTAACCGCCAAAGCATCGGTAATCGGCGTGGCAAAGTTAGATAGATACGCCTCCACTGCATGGACCAACGCATCCACCCCGCTGGCCGCCGTCACAGAGCGTGGGCAACTCAGCGTAAGCTCAGGGGCGACAATCGCGACATCCGGTAATAAGCAGTCACTGACGATGCCCTTTTTCATCTGTTGGGCTTTATCCGACAGAATCGCGATATTGGTCACTTCAGAACCGGTACCCGCCGTGGTGGGCATGGCGACCAAAGGTATTGTGCGTTGGTCAACCTTGTTCTCGCCAAACAACGCCTCCAGCGGACCTTCGTAGTGCGCATATACCGCTACACACTTAGCGATGTCCATGGCACTCCCGCCGCCTACAGCGATGACGCTGTCATGCTTGCCAGCATTAAACGCACGGGTACACATTTCGACTATTTCTACTTCCGGCTCGGGCGTTACCTGATCAAACACCTCATAGCTCACCTTTAGAGCCGTGAGCTGCTCAGTAATCATATCCAGCGTGCCAGAAGCCACCACGCCGCTATCGGTAACGATTAAGGGCCGCTGCATACCCAACGATTGAACATAAAGCTGCAACTGCTGTGCGGCCCCATGGCCGGTAATCAGCTTACCGGCGCTTTTAAAGCTACTCACTTGATTAAAGCTACTTAACTGCATATGGCGCTTCCTGTTAACTTTTATTGGTTGCTTTACCAGCTCGATTATCAAACCGAGAATAACGCTGGCCACTTTTTACCTAGCAAACACCATGCCAACCAAGAAAAATTAACAACCATATGATTTAATTGATAAAAAAATTAAAGATAAAATCATGCAGGTATATGGGATGCAAAAAATCATCGAATAACGACATTTTGATGACTTAATTCATCAGCGTAACCATAGCGGTACTCCGGCACGCAGCAGAGACCAGCTGAAGAGGAAGGCGATGTCTCACCTTCGGAAGCTTCAGAGGCTCCCGATGCGAGTCGCGAAATACTTCAAAGCCCCGCCAATCCAATACGCCGCATCATAGCTATTTTATTGCCGGGTTAATAATACCGACACCCTTAGCGAGCTGGACCGCGAATGCCGCTCACGCGGAGTCGCCTGGAACGACGCCGAATACTTTTATTATGCAGAGGCACTCAGTTTGTACTAGAGTGGATGTGCATTAGAAATAGACTGGTCGACTAAACGCCCAGGAGCTGGACGTCATGACCCTCACATTGATCTAAAGATAGGAGATCTTATGAGCAACAGCATTACGACAGTGAACCCGACCACCGGCGAAACGCTTGAGACCTACACGCTGATGGATGAAAGCCAGGCCAAGCAGATAGTCGAGGCCAGTCATGAGGCGTTTTTAGATTGGCGGCTCAAGCCGCTAGAGCACCGTGCCAAGGTGGTGAAAGCGATTGGCGAAGCCATGAACGCACATAAAGAAGAGCTTACCGACCTGATGGTCAAAGAGATGGGTAAGCTGCCCTCGCAAGCGCGCGGGGAAGTGGATCTCTGCGTCGGCATTTGTGACTACACCGCCGAACATGGCCCCACCAAGCTGGCCGATGAAGAGCGCAAACCCGGCAACGGCGAGCGCGGTATTGTTACCTACTCCCCCATGGGCGTGATTTACGGCATTCAGCCGTGGAACTTCCCTGCTTACCAAGTGGTGCGTTACTCCATCGCCAATATTATGGCGGGCAACAGCGTGCTGCTAAAACACGCTGAAAACGTGACGGGCAGCGGCCTGCTGCTGGAAAAAATCTACCGCGAAGCGGGCCTGCCGGAAAACGTTTTCCGCACGCTGGTGATTTCACACGATGTATCCGACACCATCATCGCCCATAAAGCCGTGCGTGGTGTGACCTTGACCGGCAGCGACGGCGCTGGCCGCAAAGTGGCCGCCAAAGCCGCCGAGCATCTGAAAAAGACCGTACTAGAGCTAGGCTCCAACGATGCCTACTTGGTGCTGGACGATGCCGACCTGGACGTGGCGGTGGATACCTGCGTCACTGGCCGCGTGTTTAACGGCGGCCAAACCTGCGTAGCGGCAAAACGCTTTGTGGTCACCGAAAAGAACTACGAAGCGTTTAAAGAGCGCTACGTGGCACGCATGAAGGACTTAAAAGCAGGCGACCCGACCAAAGAAGATAGCGACCTAGGCCCGATGGCCCGTGTCGATCTTCGTGACGGCCTTCACAAACAGGTGGAAGAGAGCGTGCGTAAAGGCGCAAAAATCCTCTGCGGTGGCGAAAAACCAGAAGGTAAAGGGGCATTCTACCCGGTCACCGTGCTGGATAACGTCACCCCCGGCCAGCCCGCCTATGACGACGAGCTGTTTGGCCCGGTTGCCGCGTTGATTCGTGCCAAAGATGATGAAGATGCCATGCGCATCGCCAACGACAGCCGCTACGGCTTGGGCGGCGGCATCATCTCCAAAGACGTGAAGCGCGCCACCGAGCTTGCCAGCAAGTATTTCGATACCGGCATGGTGTTTATCAACGGCTTTGGTGTGGCAACGCCTGAAATGCCGTTTGGCGGCGTGAAAGATTCCGGCTACGGCCGTGAGCACGGCGGCTTTGGTATGCACGAGTTCGTCAACATTAAATCGGTGATTGTGGTGCAAAGCTAACATCGCCAAGCCCATCGGCTTACGATGGGCTAATCCATAAAAACGCCGCAGTGTCGTTTATGACCTGCGGCGTTTTTATGGGTAGCGTATTTTAAAAGTGGCGTTAGACGATTTTCTGCTGCCAACGCTGCCATAGCGTCACTATCAGCGCGACCACCAGCCAGCTTACCAGCGCGGCAATCACATCATCCAACACAATGCCCAACCCACCGGTGACATACTCCGCTAAATGAATAGGCGGCGGTTTTAAAGCATCAAAAAAGCGGTAGACGCCAAACGCCAGGGCCAGAACCAATGGATGGCGAGCGGCTTTTAGCCCTAGCACCGCGAGCGGAAAAGCGACGTACTCATCGGCAACGATGCTGCCATGGTCCAGGCCATCATAATGCCACGCAGCAATATGACAGACCGGCACGGCCGCTATCAGCATCAGCGCGATGATGACCGCCTGCTGCCCGGTTGAGCGGCCCAAGAGCCACCACGCCAGTGGCAAGCCAATCAATGAACCAAAAGTGCCTGGCGCAACGGGCGCTAGCCCCAGCCCAAAGCCGGTAGCTAGCCAAAAATTAAACGTATCGAGCATTAGCCAGCCTGCTGTGCCTGACGTTCAAGCTCCGCCGCCATTTCTGGCGTTAGGTTTAGCGCGCTGGCGAGTTGATCCAGCCAAGCCCGCTCCATGGGGTTTTGGTCGTCAATCACTGCCACGCTGATCAGGTACATCTCGCGGGCCGCCTGGGGGGAATCCGCTTCACGGGCGAGAGCCTGAGCATCCAGCGGCGCTTTTAGCTGCTGTTCCACCCAGCGGTGCATCTCCTGATCCGCGCCTAGGGCATCAATCTGATCGGTGATCAGCGCCTGCTCCTGCTCATCGATATGACCATCGGCCCGTGCGGCCATAATCATCGCCTGCAGCAGTTCCAGGCTGCGGCGCTCTTGAACCTCGCCGCTCAACACCTCGACACGCTCGCCTTCTGATGAGGATTGGGTCGCCGCTCCTTTCTTTTCCTGAGAGCTTTGCCACGCTTTCCACGCCAGCATGCCTACACCCGCAATCGCGCCATATTTCAACGCTTTACCGCCCATGCTGCGGCCACGTTTTGAACCCACCAGCATGCCCAGGGCACCGCCGCCCAGCAGGCTTTTCACATCAAAACCGCTGGAACCGCTGCTTTGACGTGTACCTTGGCTGCTATTACCGCCTAAATGGCGGGAGAGCCCATCAATCACGCCTTTGACATCCATGCCGCCGCTGCTGCCTTTGCTACCACTGGCCTGGCTCATCAGCTGCTGTAGAATTTTGCTTGCGTTCATCCTTGCACTCCTCAATAAACATTCATTCGACGGGTCGAACGCGGGTCGTTTAACCCTTGTTATAACGCATACTACATGAATGCAGCATGAATTAACCTTGCGCTAGCGCTTAGCTCAGCGCCCCTTTCACCTCGACCGAACTGCCATGACGGCTAGCGCTCACCTCAATACGAACCGGCATCTGCTCTTTAAGTTCGCTGACGTGGGAAATAATCCCAATCATGCGGCCACTCATTTGCAGCTCGCTCAGCATGGCAATGGCTTGGTCCAGGGCGTCTTGGTCCAGGCTGCCAAAGCCTTCATCTATGAATAGCGTATCCAACTGAATACCGCCCGCGTAGGCTTGCACCACATCGGAAAGCCCCAGCGCCAGCGACAGCGCCGCCATAAACGACTCCCCACCAGAGAGCGTGGCCACCGGGCGATTTTTGCCGGTGTAGGTATCGGCCACGTCCAGCTCAAGGCCAGACGCTTTATTGCCTTTAGTGGGGTCTTCCCGGCGCACCAACTGGTAGCGCCCACGGCTCATGCGCACCAAACGTTCAGACGCTTGAATCAACACATCATCCAGCAGCACGCCCAGTACGAAGCGCTGCAGGCTAATGCGATGGCCGGTGCGGCCATTGGCGACGTCGCTCAGCGTGCCCCACAGCTGGTATTGGGCTTCCAGCTCCGCCTGGGAGGCGTGGGCAGCCGTCAGCTTTTGGTGAATGTTTTGCAGCGTGGTTAATCGCCCATCCAGTTGCCGCCACGCCTCTAGCTGGCTGTTTTCTTGAGCCTGTGCACTTTCAGCCTGGGCAGTCAGTGCGGCAAGATCCGGCGGTATTTTTTCCGCCAGCTGGGTTTGGTAATTCTCTAGCGCGCCCTCAAGCTCGGCCAAGCGGCGTTGATACGCCTCTACCCGATGCGTCAGCTCGTGCCGCTGGGCATCATTCAGTTGGGCAGCCTGATATTCCGCCTCATCAGCAAAGGGGCTAGCCTGCAGCGCGGCCTGCCACTCGGCGTGAGCCTGCTGAAGCGACTGCTCGCTACGCTCGACCCGCTCGTTCGCCCCGCGCAGCTGCTCTTCCGCCCGCGCCAGTTGGGTCTGGCTAGTCGAAAGCGCTTGCTGGGCACTCTCCCAGGCTTTTTCAAGCTGGGCGATGTGCTGCTCCAGCTCGGCCAGGGTTTGGCGCATTGCTTCGGGATAACGGGCGTCTTCTGGCAGCGATTGGCTCAGCTGGTCGCGCTGACTCTCTAAGCGAAGCGCGTGCTCTTTCGCCTTTTCCACCTCAGGCCGCTGGGCTTTTAGCTGTTTATCCAGCGTGCCCCACTCGCGTCGCAGCGCGTCCCGGGATTCGGTCTGTTGGCGAATCTCAGCGTCAACCTGCTCTCGGCGCTGCACCTGGCGGCGCAGGTCTTCATAGGCATTTTGCAAGGCAGACAGCGGTTGACTCACCCACTCCCCTAACTGCTGATTCAGTCGCTGGGCCTGCTCTGTGTGGCTGTCGATCTGTTGGGTGAGCTGATGGTGATGGCGCTCTGCCCGTTGTAGCGCTTGACGGGCCTGTTCCTGCGCTGCTCTGGCCTCTTCCACCTGTGCCTGGGTGACCAACTCAGCGCGATTTATCGCTGGGGCGGGATGTTCCAGGCTGCCACACACCGGGCAGGGGGCATCCTGCTCAAGGGTCCGCGCTAACAGCGCGGCCTGGCCATGGTGCCAGCGCATCTCCTGCTCAGTGGCGTAGCGTTCGGCACGCTTGGTCTCGCCTTGCTGGTGGCTGAGCGCGTTTTTAGCCTGCAGCTGTTGCGTGGTTAATGCCTGGTGCCGCTGGGTGAGTTCATCCAGCTCTTGGCGCAGGGCTAGCAGGTGGTGATGGCGGGTTAGCTCAGCGGGGGCGCTCGCCAGTTGCTGAAACTCACTCTGCAAGCGTTCCAGGTGAACGCCGATGGCTTCGCCTTGCTGGCGAATGCCATCTAGCTGCTGCTCATCGCGCTTAAGCGCCTCATCGGCCTGTTGCCAAACAGCCTGAGCTGTTTGAAAGTGCTCCTGCAGTTCACTGAGCTGCTGGCTTTTCTGGATAAACTCGCCCAGCTGGCGGTGCCGCTCCCTCATTACGGGGAGCTCCGCCTGCTGCTGGCGTGCCGTCTCTAGCGCCTGCTGTGCCTGTTCAGCGTGAGAGTGCCGCGTGATTAACGCGGCGTTTGCTTGGCGCTGCTCATCGTGGGCGGTAGCCAACGCCTGCTGCGCTTGGTCTAGAGCGGCTTTCTGGGGGCGCAGCGCCTGGGCATGGGTACTCTGCGCTAACCGCGCTTGGCTATTGTCTACCTCAGCGCGCTGCTCAAGATGACGGGCTTTATCGGCTGCCAGCGCGTCCCGCGCTTCAAATTGGCGCTGTAGCGCCAGGGCCTCATCGCGCTGCTGTTCGGCAAGTCGGCGCTTTCGCTGCGCGGTTTCAAAGCCTTCCCGCGCTTGGCCTACCTGTGGCACCAGCGCTTCCAGCTCTTGCGCCAACGCGGCTTCGCTCTCAAGCTCCCCCCCGGCAAGAATGCCATTGATATGCTGGCGATGATCGCTCACCGCCCGCTCGATTTGATTAGCCTGAGTGCGCAGGCGCTCTTCAATACGCTGGAACACCTGGGTTTGAAACAGCTGGGAAAAAATGACTTCGCGCTCTTTGGAGCCTGCCAGCAGCAGTTCGCGGAACTTACCCTGGGGGAGCACCATCACCTGACGAAACTGATTGGCGTCTAGGCCTATTAGCGCTTGCAGCTCCGCCGTGGCGTCGGTGACCTTACGCGCCACTAGGCACTCGTCCTCCTCGCCTTCTGGAGTGAGTCGCCACAGCTGGGCTTCTGCGGTTTGTGTCGTTGTGCCTTCGCCGCTGGCTTTGGGACGCTCCTGCAAAGGCACTCGGCGCACCCGATACATGGCATCACGCAGGCGAAACGTCAGGCTGACTTCGGTGAGCAGAGAGGCTTCCGCTTGGTCGCAGCGCATCTGGCCCGCGTCCCGCTCGTTGCCGGTGGTTTGGCCGTACAAAGCAAAACAAATCGCATCGAGGATCGAGCTTTTACCCGCGCCGGTGGGGCCGTTAATCAGAAACAGCGGGCTTCTGCCTAGCGCAGTAAAATCAATCGTCTCCCTACCCGCAAAGGGGCCAAAAGCCTGCATGGTCAGCGTTAATGGCGTCATGCTTGGCCCTCCTGCTCGCGACTCAGGGTGGTGATCAACTCGCTCATGGCACGGGCCTGGGCGTCGCTCATTGGCTCGCCGCTGGTTTGAGTGAAGAAGTCGCTGAACATATCCAGCGCGCTGAACGCGAGCCGCTCGCGGTCTAGCTGTTGGCGGCCTTTTGCTTCCAGCATGCCGGGCTTTTCCAGGTGCAGCACGTTGGGGTACACCGCCCGCAGTTTGCCTATGGGGTCGAGAATGGCGTGGCGGTCGGTGAGGCGCACCAGCAGATAGTCATCGGCGTGGGGGTCAGCGGCCCCTTGGGCCAGCAGCTGAGCCAGCTCACCTTCCAGCACGCGCACGTCCCGGCGGGGCAGCAGCGGATGGTGGGCTATTTGAGTGACACCTTCGCTGCCCACCTCAACAAGGGTGACGCCTTTGCGCTGGGTGGCTTCGGAAAAGCTGTACTTCAGCAGCGAGCCGCTATAGCGAATGTGCTCGCCACCGCGAATCTGGGGGCCGTGCAGATGGCCCAACGCCACGTAGTCGAAACTCTGCATGGGTTCCCACGCCACGCTTTCGGCACCGCCTAGGGTGAGCGGGCGCTCGGAGTCGCTGGAGGTGCCGCCATCCACAAAACAGTGGCTCATCAGTAGCGTCGGGCGGCCCGGCTGGCGCTGTGCCTCAATGCGCTCCAGCAGGTAGCGGTGGGCGCTATCGAAGTCGCGCACGTCCACGCCAAACGCGCTGCGCACGTACTCTGGGTCCGCGTAGGGGATGCCGAACACATCCACCGTGTCATCGCCAATCGTGAGCGTGACTGGCTGATCGCAAGTGGCTAAGTCAGTGAGAATATGCAGCCCGGCTTGGCGCAAATGGCGCGCGCCAAACCCCAGCCGCTCGGCACCGTCGTGATTACCGGAAATCATCACGACCGGCAGGCCGCGCTGCTCGCACAGCTCGACCAATATCTCATCCAGCAGCGTGACCGCCGCAGCGGGTGGCACCGAGCGGTCGTAAATATCGCCCGCGACCAGCACGGCATCCACCTGCTCGCGGTCGATGATCTCCAGCAACTGCTGCAACACATGACGCTGGTCATCCAGCAGGGAAAGGTTGTGAAATAGCCGCCCTAAATGCCAATCGGCGGTATGAAGTAATCGCATGACAGGCTCGATGAAAAAAGTGTGCGGTCATCATAGCAACCGCGCCTGCGTTTCACCCATGAAAAAGCCCCGCACGAGGCGGGGCGATTAATGCGGAACACGTCGCGGGTTAGTCTCTAAACGCATCCGGGTAGGTGGTGAGATCCACGCCCCACAGCATCGGCAGCAGGAAGTAGACCGCGGCCACGATCAACAGCATCGCAATGATGTTGAGCCAGAAACCGTTGCGCACCATCTCGATGATTTTGATTTTACCCGTGGAGAAGATGATCGCATTGGGCGGCGTGCCCACTGGCAGCATAAAGGCGCAGTTGGCCGCCATGGCCGCTGGCACCATCAGCACGAACGGATGAATATCGAGCGCCAGCGCCAGCGACGCCAATACCGGCAGGATCATGGTGGCCGTGGCTGTGTTGGAGGTGATTTCGGTCAGGAACAGTACCATGCCGGCCGCCAGCAGAATCACCAGCAGGAAGTTGACGCCTTCCAGCACGCTCATTTGGCCGCCAATCCAGGAAGCCAGACCCGACGAGCCAAAGCCCGCCGCAATCGCCAAGCCACCGCCGAACAGCAGTAAGATGCCCCACGGTACGTCTTTGGCCACATCCCACCCCAGCAGGCAGCCGCCTTTGTTGGGAGAAGGAATGAGAAACAGCGCCACGGCAGCGGTAATCGCAATCATGGTGTCGTTAATGCCGGGGATCGTCAGGATCTGCCCCTGCCATAGGAACGAGCGGGTAATCCAGAAAAACGCGGCGAACAGGAACACACCGAGTACCGCCTTCTCTTCGAAGGAGATCTTGCCCAGAGCTTCTTTCTCTTTGCGGATCAGCGCCCGGCCGCCCGGCAGCTTGGCGAATTTAATCGGATAAATAAAGCGTGTGAGCATCACCCAGCCAATCACCAGCAGCGTCACTACCACCGGGAAGGCAAACATCAGCCAGCCCGCGAAGGAAATCTCGACACCGAACAGCTCGTTCACGATCGCCGCCAGGATAATGTTCGGCGGCGTGCCAATGAGCGTGCCCAAACCGCCTATGGTGCCCCCGTAGCCCACGCCAAAAATCAGCGACTTACTGAACTTATCAATCTCGTCGCTGTGATCTCCTTCGGTTTTGTTCAGCTCCTGGGTCACCTGGTAGACAATGGCGGTGCCAATGGGCAGCATCATCATAACGGCAGCGGTATTGGATACCCACATGGATAAGAAGCCCGTGGCCGCCATAAAGCCAAACACGATGCTGTTAATGCTGGTGCCTAGCAAGGAGATAATCGACAGCGCGATGCGCTTGTGCAGATCCCACTTCTCCATTGCCAAGGCGATCATAAAGCCGCCCAGGAACAGGAAAATAATCGGGTTACCGTACGCCGCCGTTACAGCGCCACTCTCCAGCGCTCCGGTAATCGGCAGCAGAATAATGGGCAGCAGTGACGTCACCGGGATAGGAATGGCCTCGGTAATCCACCACACCGCCACCCATAAAGTAGTTGCCAGCACCATGCGCCCTTCGAAGCTCAAGCCGGCGGGGTGGAAAAACATCACGACCAAAGCAAACAGCAAAGGGCCCAGCACCAAGCCGATTTTCTGTGCCGTACTATACACGGGCGGACGGGGCGAATGGCCGCCGCTGCCCTGGCTCTTATGGGAGTCACTTCGGGATGAGGAGCCTCCAGCACTTGAGGTCGGCAACGCACACATCAGCCCGCCTTATTCATGAGGCCGACCTGAAAACGAAGATAGCGGATGGTATTCTCTTGAGAAATCAGAACGTTCCGGCAAGAACCTGAACCAAGAGAGCCATCCGCTATGGGTGAAAGCCTATCCACCT
>NZ_JAKGAY010000044.1:0-22024 GCF_021532545.1 Halomonas sp. Cn5-12 | reverse complement strand
CTGGAATATAAATGCGCTCACGCAGGCATCGTCTTCAAGGTCGTTCGCGAAACCAACACCACCCGCGCCTGTTCGTCGTGCGGCTCGCTTAGCGGGCCGCAGGGCGTCAACGGGTTGCGAGTAAGGGGCTGGGAGTGCGTGGAGTGTGGTGTACTCCACGACCGGGACGTGAATGCGGCCCGGAATATCCTCAGTCTCGGGGCAGGACGTTGCCCTCAAGAAGTTGGAATCCCCGTCTTTTAGGCGGGGAGGACGTCAAGTCTCTGCCACCTTTGTCGTACTAGCATGTTACATTACGCTCAAACGCCGACAACGCCCAGCGTTGCTGCATTGCAACAGCAATTGACATAAAAAGAGAGTGCCTATGTCTACGACGAGTAAACGCCCCCTGTACATTCCTTACGCCGGTCCTTCGCTGCTTGAAATGCCGCTATTGAACAAAGGCAGCGCGTTTACTCAGGAGGAGCGGCTAGCGTTTAACCTGATAGGCTTGTTGCCGCAAAAAGTCGAAACCATTGATGATCAGCTTGAGCGTGTTTACCGCCAGTACCAGCAGTGCCATAGCGATTTAGAGCGCCATATTCACCTTCGTGCCATTCAGGATGACAACGAAACGCTCTATTTCCGTCTCGTCTCTGAGCATCTGGAAGAGATGCTGCCGATTATCTACACGCCGACGGTTGGCCAGGCGTGCCAGGAGTTCTCCAATATCTACCGCAACCACCGGGGGCTGTTTATCAGCTACCCGGACCGCGAGCATATGGACGATATCCTGCGTAGCGCCACCAAAGATAACGTCAAAGTGATCGTGGTGACCGATGGCGAGCGGATTCTCGGCCTTGGCGACCAGGGTATCGGCGGCATGGGCATTCCTATCGGTAAGCTGGCGCTCTATACCGCTTGCGGCGGGATTAGCCCAGCCTATACGCTGCCGATCATGATCGACGTAGGCACCAATAACCAAGCGCTGCTGGATGACCCGATGTACATGGGCTGGCGCCATGAACGGGTAGGCCAGGAAGAGTACGATGCTTTTATGGCGGAGTTTATTGCTGCCGTGAAGCGCCGCTGGCCGAATGTGCTGCTGCAGTTTGAAGATTTTGCCCAGGCTAACGCCGTGCCGCTGTTGGAGCGCTACCGTAACGAACTGTGCTGCTTCAACGATGACGTGCAGGGCACGGCCTCTGTGGTGGTAGGTACGCTGATGGCGGCCTGCCAAGCCCGCGAAGAAACCATTGCCCAGCAGCGTGTGGTGTTTGTTGGCGGTGGCTCTGCCGGTTGTGGTATCGCCGAGCAGGTCGTGGTCGCCATGGAGGCGGAAGGCCTGACCGAAGCGGAAGCGCGGGCACGTATCTTTATCGTCGACCGTGACGGTTTGATGACCACGGATCAAACGTGGCAGCGGGATTTCCAGCGCCGTTTGGCCCATGACTCTTCGCTAGTGGCGGAGTGGAACGGCCAGGGCTTGGAAGAGACCATTGCCCAAATCAAACCGACGATCTTGATTGGCGTATGTGGCCAGCGCGGTATCTTCACCGAGCAGGTGGTACGTACCATGCACGCAGGCTGCGAACATCCGGTGATTATGCCGCTCTCGAACCCGACCTCCCAGGCGGAAGCGGTGCCAGAGGATGTGATTCGTTGGACCGATGGCCAAGCGCTGGTAGCCACCGGTAGCCCGTTCGCACCGGTGGTCTATAACGGCCGCACCTATCCGATTGCCCAGTGCAACAACGCCTACATCTTCCCAGGCATCGGTTTAGGTGTGATTGCGGCCAACGCCAACCGCGTGACCGATGAGATGCTGATGAGCGCCTCGCGGGCGCTGGCCCGCGAAGCGCCGCTAGTGAAAGAGGGCAAAGGTGCGCTGCTGCCACCTCTATCGCGTATTCGCGATATCAGCAAGTCGATTGCTTTTGAGGTGGCCGCACAAGCCCAGCAGAACGGCGTTGCGTTGAAGACCAGCGGTACAGCGCTGCGCGAGCGTATCGAAAAAGCTTGCTGGTCGCCGGAGTACCGCTTCTATCGTCGTCGCGCCTTCTAAACAGGCGCGCTGGCAAAAAAAGCCCCCACCGAGGTGGGGGCTATGCAAGCATTGGAAGGTCGTACCTCTAGGCAGCGCCGATCATCTTGCGCAGCACGTAGTGAAGGATACCACCGTGGCGGTAGTACGCCAGCTCATTGGCGGTATCAATTCGGCACTTGGCATCAACGGTACGTTCCCCGTCGCTATTTTTAATCACGACTTGAACGGTGCCGCCGGGGCTTAAGTCGTTCAAACCAGCAATCGAGATCTCCTCATCCCCTGTTAATCCCAGGCTTTCACGGCTTTCGCCTTCCGGGAACTGTAGCGGTACCACGCCCATACCGATCAGGTTAGAGCGGTGGATACGCTCGAAGGATTCGGCAATGACTGCGCGCACGCCTAGCAAACGGGTGCCTTTGGCAGCCCAATCCCGCGAGGAGCCGGTGCCGTACTCCTTACCAGCAATCACCACCAGCGGCGTGCCTTCCTCTTTATATTTCATGGCGGCATCGTAAATCGCCATCTGCTCGCCGCTCGGCACGTGGCGGGTTTCGCCGCCTACCACGCCGTCGAGCATCTCGTTTTTGATGCGCACGTTGGCGAAGGTGCCGCGCATCATCACTTCATGGTTACCCCGGCGGGAGCCGTAGGAGTTGAAGTCGATCGGCTTCACGCCGTGCTCTTGCAGGTAGCGCCCGGCGGGGCTATCCGGCTTGATAGAGCCAGCAGGCGAGATATGGTCGGTGGTGACGGAGTCACCCAGTATCGCCAGTATGCGGGCGTTCTTCACGTCCTCGATGGCGTCTGGCTCCCGCTGCATGCCTTCAAAGAAGGGCGGGTGCTGAATATAGGTCGATTCCGGCCACTCGTAGACCTTACCCTCCGGCACTTTGATGGCTTTCCACGTCTCATCGCCTTCGAAGACGGCACCGTACTCCTTGCGGAACATCTCGGTGTTCACCTTCTCGACGGCACTGGCGATATCGGCCTGCGAAGGCCAGATGTCTTTCAGGTAAACCGGGTTGCCGTCGCTATCCTGGCCGAGCGGGTCGGTGGTTAGGTTGCACTGCACGTTGCCTGCCAAAGCATAGGCAACCACCAGGGGCGGTGACGCCAGCCAGTTGGTTTTCACCAGCGGATGCACTCGGCCTTCGAAGTTACGGTTGCCAGAGAGCACCGAGGCTACGGTGAGATCGCCGTTGTTGATGGCTTTTTCGATCTCTTCCGGCAGCGGGCCTGAGTTACCGATACAGGTGGTGCAGCCGTAGCCCACGAGGTTGAAGCCTAGGGCGTCTAGGTCATCGTTAAGATTGGCGGCGGCGAGATAGTCGGTGACGACTTTAGAGCCGGGGGCCAACGATGTTTTTACCCAAGGCTTGGTGGTCAAGCCTTTTTCTCGGGCGTTGCGGGCCAGCAGGCCTGCCGCCATCATTACGCTGGGGTTGGAGGTGTTGGTGCACGAGGTAATGGCGGCGATGACTACCGCGCCGGGGTCAAGGCTGAAGTCCTGCTCGCCCATGGTGACGGACTGGCTGTCACTGTGTTTGAAGTCGTGCTCGTAGCTACGCTCAATACCCACCGCTGTTTGGCCACCTTCCGAAGCAAGTTTGCCCTTCTCGGTGGTGGGGCGTGCTTTACCGTCCTCTTCCATGACTTTGTTAAAGGCGCTGGCCATATCTTTCAGGGCAACGCGGTCCTGCGGGCGTTTGGGGCCTGCAAGGCTTGCTTCTACCTCGTTCATATCCAAGCTTAGTGTGTCAGTGAACACAGGCTCGTCACCCGGCTCACGCCACAGGCCTTGGGCTTTGCTGTAAGCCTCAACCAACGCGATCTGGCTATCTTCGCGACCGGTTAAGCGCAGGTAGTTGAGCGTTTCGTCATCCACCGGGAAGAAGCCGCAGGTGGCGCCGTATTCCGGGGCCATGTTGGCAATGGTGGCGCGGTCCGCCAGCGGCAGGTCTTTCAGGCCATCGCCGTAAAACTCGACGAACTTACCTACCACGCCTTTTTTGCGCAGCATTTCGGTGACGGTCAGCACGAGGTCGGTGGCGGTAATGCCTTCCTGCAGCTTGCCAGTCAGCTTGAAGCCAATCACCTCGGGAATCAGCATGGAAACCGGCTGACCCAGCATGGCGGCCTCGGCTTCGATACCGCCCACGCCCCAGCCCAGTACGCCGAGACCGTTAATCATGGTGGTGTGGGAGTCGGTGCCTACCAGTGTGTCGGGATAGGCAAAGGTTTTGCCATCTTCCTCTTTGGTCCATACCGTGCGGCCCAGGTACTCTAGGTTCACCTGGTGGCAAATACCGGTTCCGGGCGGCACGACACTGAAGTTGTCGAATGCTTTCTGGCCCCAGCGCAGGAATTCGTAGCGTTCGCCGTTGCGCTGCATTTCGATATCGACGTTTTCTTGGAATGCCGTCGGATGACCGAACTTATCGACCATCACCGAGTGGTCGATCACCAAGTCCACTGGAGAGAGCGGATTGATACGGGCGGGGTCCTCGCCCAGTTTTTCCACCGCCGCGCGCATGGAGGCGAGGTCGACCACGCCAGGCACACCGGTAAAGTCTTGCATCAATACCCGCGCCGGCCGGTAGCCTATTTCACGGCTGGATTTACCCTCTTTCTGCCAATCTACCAGGGCCTGCATGTCTTCCTGGTCGACGCTTTCATCGTCAGCGAAGCGTAGCTGGTTTTCGAGCAGGATTTTGAGCGTCTTGGGTAGCCGGTCGATATTGCCAAGGGCTTCAGCGGCTTTGGGCAGGCTGTAATAGTGGTACGTCTGGTTGCCTACCTCTAACGTATGCTGCGTATCGGGTATTTTGCTCATGGCTTTCTCCTCTGATTGCTTGGCGTTACGCGACGGTCACTCTTTTCTTGGTATGGCGAATCAATAGTATGGCTTATTAATAGCACATGGGTGTTTCACCATAGAGTTTCAAGGCATCTTTGCCTAATAGCGTAGACTAACCCTTGTAATAGCTTGTACTTGGCGCCATTTCAGGCAGACTCTCTTGCAACGTTATTTGCTCAATATTGTGACAAAGGTGGTGTCATGGAAACGCGTCATGAACGTTTGATTATTCTTGGTTCCGGCCCTGCAGGGTATACCGCAGCGGTGTATGCAGCACGGGCTAACTTAAAGCCGCTGCTGATTACCGGTATGCAGGCAGGTGGCCAATTGACCACTACAACCGATGTAGATAACTGGCCCGGCGATGCCGAAGGCGTCCAAGGCCCCGAGCTGATGGAGCGCATGAAGCAGCACGCCGAGCGTTTCAATACCGAGGTGCTGTTTGACCATATCAATGAGGTCAGTCTAAGCGAAAAACCGTACACCCTGAAAGGTGACAGCGGCACCTACACCTGCGATGCGCTGATCATTGCGACCGGTGCCAGCGCACGCTACTTGGGGCTGCCCACTGAGCAGCAGTTTATGGGTCAGGGTGTTTCTGCCTGCGCCACTTGCGATGGCTTTTTCTATCGCAACCAGGAAGTGATTGTTGTAGGCGGGGGCAACACCGCCGTGGAAGAAGCGCTGTACCTTTCCAATATCGCCTCTAAGGTGACGCTGGTACACCGCCGCGATACCCTACGCGCCGAAAAAATTCTGCAAGACAAACTCTTCGAGAAAGCCGAGGCGGGCAAGATTGCTTTGGAATGGTTCTACGAAGTAGAGGAAGTGCTGGGCGACAACACCGGCGTGACCGGCGTGCGGGTGAAATCTACCAAAGATGGCTCCACCAAAGAGATCCATGCGCCGGGGCTGTTTATTGCCATCGGCCATAGCCCCAACACCGGCATCTTTGAAGGCCAGCTGGAAATGAACGGCGGCTATATCAAAGTGAAATCGGGCAGTGAAGGCAACGCAACGGCGACCAGCGTGCCGGGTGTATTTGCCTGTGGCGACGTGATGGATCATATCTATCGCCAGGCGATTACCTCAGCAGGCAGCGGCTGCATGGCGGCGCTGGATGCTGAACGCTATTTAGACGGTATTTCGTAATTAGGCGCCTGTTTGCTTTAGAGGGAGCCCATTAGTTAGAACAGCTAATGGGATCTCAATCTATCCGTGCTCTGCCTGCTGGGCTAAGCACAAGGCTCTGACAGGATGCTTGAGCTTGGTCATTGGTGGGGCAAACAGTATACGTACCTTGAGAACCTTTAATGCTGCCTAAAGAGGTATATCTCACTGTTGGCGCACCGCTTTTAGTTACGATAGTACCTGCTGTGGACGCGAACACTCTAATAACTTCATTGACTTGATCTTCTAGCCTTTTATCTCCCTTTACGACCATGATGGGGCCATTCCAGTCACCGGTACAGGCCGTTCTGCCTTCATTGGCAGGGCAAACCGTCACGTCACTGCGCTGTGTAATCGCCGTATTGCGCGCCAGCGTTAGCGCTGTTTGTAAGCGATTTACTTCGCTGGCGACCGCCGAACGCTCTCCCAATGCTTGAAAGCTGGGAAGCCCCCAGGCCGCCAGCATGCCCATTAAGGCGAGTGCCACCAGCAACTCAAGCAGTGTAAAGCCCGTGTTGTTTCGCCTAGCGATGTGGTGAGGCTGTGCCATAGTCTCTCTCAGTAGCTTGACCTGTTGAAACGCATCACTATGCTCATTCTCTTTATGCCGCCAATGCGCTGGTACTCTGTTAGCGGCTCTTTTAGCGACTCTATTAGCAATAGTGGGCAATATTTGTGAGCGATTTCTTAATTATAGGCGGTGGTGTTATTGGCATGATGACCGCGCTGCAACTGGCAGATGCAGGTCAGAATATCACGTTGGTAGAGCGTGGGGCATGCGGGAGAGAGGCTTCTTGGGCAGGCGGGGGGATTGTGTCGCCGCTCTACCCATGGCGGTACGGCGAGCCAGTATCGCAACTTTCCCGCTGGTCGGAGGGCGTCTATCCGACGCTGGCACTGCGCCTGCTGGAAGAGACCGGCATCGACCCGGAGTATCGCCAAAAGGGCTTGCTCTACTTAAACGTGGATGACGATGACGCGGCACTGCACTGGGCCCGCCAGCTAGGCAAACCATTGGAGCGGGTAGACGCCTCTTTTGTGCATCAAAAAGAGCCCGAAGCGGCTGCGCCAGAAGGCAGCGCGCTCTGGATGCCCACTCTGGGCAGCGTGCGCAACCCGCGCTTGGGCCAAGCGCTACGGGCGCGCTTAGCCGCCATGCCCAACGTCACACTCATAGAGCAGTGCAGCGTGCAGGGGTTTATTCAGCGCCAAGGCCGCGTGGTGGGTGTTGATACCAACCAAGGCGAGCAGCTGGCCGAGCAGTTGGTGGTATGCGGCGGTGCTTGGGCGGCCCAGTTGCTAGAGGGTTTGAACGTGCGCCTGCCGGTGCGCCCCGTCAAAGGGCAGATGATTGCTTATCAAGCGCCCCCGGGGTTAGTGCAGCGCGTTGTGCTAAAGGATGGCCGCTATGTGATTCCCCGTAGCGACGGGCTGCTGCTGGTAGGCTCGACCCTGGAAGAGGCGGGCTTCGATAAAGCCACTGATGAAGAGGCGTTGGTCTCGCTCAAGCGGAGCGCGGAGAATATTATCCCCGCGCTGGCAGATTGCCCCGTAGCTCACCATTGGGCGGGCCTGCGCCCCGGCTCGCCAGAAGGCATACCGTTTATTGGCGCACTGCCCGATTTTCCGAATGTGTTTGTCAATGCAGGCCACTACCGTAACGGCTTAGTGCTGGCGCCTGCTTCGACCCACCTGCTGGTAGACCAGCTGCTGGGGCGTAAGCCGCTGATGGATCCTACGCCTTATCAGCCAACGGCTGCGCGTTTGGCGTAAAGGCGGGGAGGCTTAGCGATTGCTGTTGTCTTCCTGCTCCTGCAAAAAACGGTCACGGTGCGCGCTACAGCAGAACCACTGTTCCGCATCGCGCAGCGCCTCGTTTTCCGGTACGTGAACATCACACCAGCGACAGCGCACCATTTTGCCACCTTCATGGCGAGGGGGTGTTTGCTGCTGGTGGGTCAGCTTACGCTGGCGGTAAATACTGTAAAGCTTCAAGCCTACGTAAAACAGCACGGCAAATATAATCAGCCGAATGATCAATAGATTCATCCTCAATGGCTCCCCAAGTGGGAAAGGCGGTTACAAGGCGTGACTGGCGGCAAGACTTTCGTTGCTTTCAGCCCTCTTAGTGCTGTGTGGCCTTTGCCACTTGGCATGCCTTGCGGGACAATGCATCTACTATATAGATGCCACCGTATTCCGAAGATTCTCAAGAGATTTTAACGCCCATGCAAGACTTAACGCTGGTAATGGCCCAACTCGACCCTCTGGTGGGAGATATTCCCGGCAATGCCGCGCGTGCCATTGAGGCCGTGCGAGAAGCGAGGATTGAGCATGGGGCGGATATTGTTGTCTTCCCCGAGCTTTTTTTATCCGGCTACCCGCCGGAAGATTTGCTGCTGCGCCCCTCCATGGAAACCCGCCTGCGGGAAGCTCGTGCCAAAATGGCCGAAAAAATTGCCCGTGATGTGTTGGTGATTATTGGCTACCCCGGCGTGCGTGAAGGCAAGTGCTATAACCTGGCGGGTGTGCTGTACAACGGCCAGTGGGAAGCGGAGTACGCCAAGCAGGCGCTGCCCAACTACCAAGTGTTTGACGAGCAACGCTACTTTACCCCTGGCACTGAGCCGCTGGTGTACGAACATAAAGGCGCCAAGCTTGGCCTGCTGATTTGTGAAGATTTATGGGAAGGCGCGCCGGTAAAAGCGGCTCGGGAAGCCGGGGCAGAAGTGCTGATTAGCCTGAATGCCTCGCCCTACCATCAGGACAAGCCCGCCGAGCGGCTGCGCCTTTTAGAGCTGCGTGCCCAAGAAGTGCAGCGGCCGATTGTTTACGTCAACACCATCGGCGGCCAGGATGAGCTGGTGTTTGATGGTGGTTCTAGCTGTGTGGATGCCAGTGGCCAACTCAAGGTGCTGGCGCCCTATTGGCAGGCGGGGTTAATGCCCATTCAACTGCTGCAAACCAGCGCGAATACCTGGGAGCCCCAAGCGGGGGAGATCGAGCCAGACGTCAAGCCGGAAGAGAGCCTCTACTGCGCGTTGGTGACCGGCCTGCGTGACTACGTCAATAAAAGCGGGTTTAAAGGCGTGGTGTTGGGGCTATCCGGCGGGATCGATTCTGCGCTGTCGCTGGCCATTGCGGTGGATGCGTTGGGGCCGCAGCGGGTGCAGGCGGTGATGATGCCTTACCACTACACGGCGGATATCTCCAAACAGGATGCCGCCGAGCAGGCGAACCTGCTGGGGGTGCACTATGACGTGATGCCCATCGAGCCGATGGTGGAAGCCTTTATGGGCACCTTGGCAGAAAGCTTTGCTGGCACCGAGCGAGATACTACCGAAGAGAACCTGCAGTCGCGCTGTCGTGGTGTGCTGTTAATGGCCATTTCCAATAAGAAAGGCCTGATGGTGCTGACTACCGGCAACAAGAGCGAAATGGCAGTGGGTTACGCTACCCTGTATGGCGATATGGTGGGCGGCTACAACGCTATTAAGGATGTGTATAAAACTTGGGTTTATCGCTTAGCCCGCTGGCGCAATACTCAGTCTCCGGCGATTCCCGAGCGGGTGATTGAGCGCCCGCCTAGCGCTGAACTCGCCCCTGATCAGCAGGATAGCGACTCGCTACCCGACTACGATGTGCTGGACGCCATTTTGGTCCGCTACATCGAAGGGGATATGAGCGCCGAGTCGATTATTGCGGCAGGCTTTGAGGAAGAGGATGTCTATAAAGTCGTCAAGCTGGTGGATCGCTGCGAATATAAGCGTCGCCAGGCCCCTGTTGGAGTGCGGGTCACGCCGCGTGGTTTCGGGCGTGACCGTCGCTACCCCATTGTGAATGGCTGGCAGCCTGGGGATTAATGTAAGCGCTCACTGGCTTAAGGCAGTACCGGAGGAGGGGCCAAGCTTTTCCAATCATGGTGCTTTCGGTTAGCTCAAGCTTCAGCTTGTGGGGCGAGGCACCGCTTAGGATTTGATAAGTTATTGTTAAGTAAGTTTTATTAGGCATGAGCGCAATAAAACCACGCCGAAGCGTGGTTTTATTGATGCATGGGGTGTACAGCTTAAACGTGGCGGCCGCTAGTGGCCTGATTCAACGCTTAATCGCTGTTGCCATGTTTGGGCGTAAAGCGGCCGTTTTGAAGCTGCTCGTGATCCGGCGCGTTTTCGCGCAATACAGTGAGCACCTCGCGGGCGCGGTCGTCCATGCCTAAGCCTTGATAGCCCTCCACCATCGTGGCTAGCGCATCACGGGTGGCGCTGGACTCTGGGTAATTTTCGATGACCCAGCGGCCCCGCTCAACGGCGGCCAAGAAAGCACCGCGGCGCAGGTAGTAGTCAGCCACATGCAGTTCATGGCGGGCTAATAGCTCACGCAGATAAACAATGCGTTGCTGGGCATCCGGCGCATATTGGCTCTGTGGGAAGCGCTGAATCAGCTCGCGGAAATCGTTGTAGGCATCCCGCGAGGCGCCCAGGTCACGCTTGGAAATATCAATCAGGCGCAAGCGTTCCAGACTAAAGCGGCCCGCCTGCCAAGCGGCTAGCCCGCGGAGGTAATAGGCATAGTCGACCTGAGGATGATCGGGATGTAAACGAATGAAGCGGCTGGCAGCCGCCCGCGCCTCTTCCCAGTTGCTGTTTTCGTAGTAGGCGTAAATCAGTTCGAGCTGAGCCTGTTCGGCGTGAGGGCCAAACGGGTAGCGGGTGTCCAGCGCTTCAAGGCGCTCGATAGCAATCGGGAAGCGGTTGCTATCGAGCGCGGTGCGTGCCAGCTCATATAGCTCGCGCTCTTGGACCCCCGCAAACTCGTCTTCCTCTTCTGGGGTCGTGTCGTTGCTGGCGCAGCCTGCGAGAAGGGCAAGGCTCAAGGCTAGGGCGCCAAAGCGGTGGGCAGCGGAAAAAACGCGCATCATCATCCTCGTTGCAAACAAGCCTCAATCACCGAAAAGCGACGATGGCCATAAGTAGAAATGGTAGAATAGGTCGCAGTTAGCCCACTATAAAACACCTAGACGCAAAACGCAGGTTTAGCGACACGTTAAGCGTATTATGTGACGTAGTTGGGCGGTTAGCGTCTTAGAGAGGTTATTCATGTCTCGTATTGTTGAAGCCACGCAGCGGGTGCCCGCATCATTAGCTGGTGCACGCTTGGACCAAGCGGCGGCGGAGTTGTTCAGCGATTACTCCCGCGAGCGCTTGAAAGCGTGGATCAACGCCGGTGAGCTCACCGTCGATGGGGTCAAAGTAAAACCCAAAGCCAAGCTGCACGGCCATGAAGTGCTGGCGCTCAACGCGACCATTGAAGAGGATACGCGTTTTGAGCCCCAGGACATTGCGTTGGATATCGTCTATGAAGACGAGGCCGTGATTGTTATTAATAAGGCGGCAGGTATGGTCGTTCATCCGGCCGCGGGTAACCCAGATGGCACTCTGTTAAACGCTCTTCTGCATCATCATCCGGCACTGGCGGAGGTGCCACGCGCGGGGATCGTCCACCGTTTGGATAAAGATACTACTGGGCTGATGATGGTCGCCAAAACCCTGCCAGCCCAAACAGTGCTGGTGGAGCAGCTTCAGGCGCGTACCGTTTCGCGTCAATACGATGCGGTGGTGATTGGCAAACCCGTAGCGGGCAGCACCATTGATGCGCCGATTGGTCGGCACCCGAAAGACCGTAAACGCCAAGCGGTCACGGCGTCCGGCAAACCCGCCGTGACGCATTTTCGCGTGGTAGAGCGCTTTCGTGCTCACACCCACGTACGCTGCCAGCTAGAAACCGGTCGCACCCACCAAATCCGCGTGCATATGGCCCACGCCCGCTATCCGCTGATTGGCGACCCGCTCTACAGTGGCCGTGCCAAACTTCCGCCGGGGGCTGCCGGGCCGTTAAAAGAGATTTTGCGCGAGTTTCCTCGCCAAGCGCTGCATGCTCGCAAGCTGAGCTTTGTGCATCCCGTTAGTGGCGAAACCCTCACTTTTCAAGCCGACTTGCCCGATGATCTACTAATGTTATTGGACTACCTGCGCGACGATAGCGAGACCATGCGATGAGCGATGCCATTGACCTGCGCCCGACGCTACTGCTGCCGGACTGGCCGGCGCCCGCCAACGTGCGAGCTTTTGTGACCACCCGTGAAACGGGGCCGAGTCAGAATGACTTTGCGGCGTTCAATCCGGCCGCTCACGTTGGGGACAATGCCGATCATGTTGCACTGTGCCGACGGTTGCTACACAAAGAGATCGGCGATGAACGCCCGCTGCTGTGGCTAAACCAAATCCACGGTGCGCGGGTGCAGCAGGAGTATCAGAGTGACACGCCGGAAGCGGATGCCGCTCTTGCCAGCAGCAGCGAGTACGCTTGTGTCGTTCTCACCGCAGACTGTTTGCCGGTGCTGCTCTGCAACCGACAAGGCACCCAGGTGGCGGTTGCTCATGCGGGTTGGCGTGGCCTAGCAGGTGGCGTGCTGGAAGCTACGGTGGCCGCGATGAACTGCGACCCGGACGACATTCTGGTATGGCTAGGCCCGGCGATTTCTAACGCGCAGTTTGAAGTGGGCCCGGAAGTGTACGGCGCTTTTGTCGCGGTACATCCTGATACCGCCGATGCTTTTGATCACAGCCCTTATCGGCTTGGCCACTATATGGCTGATTTGTATCGGCTAGCGCGCTTTCGCCTAGAGGCATTAGGTATTCACCACATTAGCGGCGGGCACTTCTGTACCGCCTGTGAGTCGCGCTTCTACTCCTACCGCCGTGACAACGGCAATACCGGTCGCATGGCAAGCGTGATCTGGATCAAATAAGGGTCACTTGAAATAGGAGGATATGACGCCATTTAACTTGTCAAGCTAATCGACTTTAGCACTTTCAACGACAAGTTATCGGGAAGCGCCGTGGGGCCAAATGCACGGCATCCCCAGGAGGCATACCATGCGATTCGATAAATTCACTGCCAAATTACAGGCCGCCATTGCTGAGGCGCAATCCCTCGCTGTGGGCCAAGGCCACAACCAGTTAGATCCCGCGCATCTGCTGCTGGCGCTGATTGATACCAAAGAAACCGGCATCAAAGCGCTGATCGAGAAAGCCGACGGCAGCAGTTCACGCCTGCGCGACGGTCTGCAGCGCCTAGTGGATGACCTACCCAAAGTCAGCCAATTCGATGGCGAAGTGCAGCCATCGCGTGACTTCGTCAAACTGATGAATCTGACCGACCGCGAAGCGCAAAAGCGCGGCGATCAATTCATCGCCTCCGAGCTGGTGCTGCTGGCGGCGCTGGAGATGAACAGTGCCATCACCAAACTGCTCAAAGAGGCCGGGCTGACGCGCAAAAGTCTCGAGGCGGCCATCGACAGCCTGCGTGGCGGCTCCCGCGTTGATGATCCCAACGCCGAAGATCAGCGTGAAGCGCTGAACAAGTACACGTTGGACCTCACCCAGCGCGCGCTGGACGGCAAGCTCGACCCTGTCATCGGTCGCGATGACGAAATCCGCCGTACGATTCAGGTGTTGCAGCGTCGCACCAAGAACAACCCGGTGCTGATTGGCGAACCTGGTGTAGGTAAAACCGCCATCGTCGAGGGCTTGGCCCAGCGCATCGTCAACGGTGAAGTACCCGAAGGTTTGAAAGAGAAGCGCGTGCTGTCGTTGGATATGGGCGCGCTGCTCGCCGGAGCCAAGTTTCGCGGTGAGTTCGAAGAGCGCCTGAAAGCCGTGCTTAAGGAGCTCTCCCAGGAAGAAGGCCGGGTGATCCTGTTCATCGACGAGCTGCATACCATGGTGGGTGCAGGCAAGGCGGAAGGCGCCATGGACGCTGGCAACATGCTCAAGCCGGCGTTGGCCCGAGGCGAGCTGCACTGTGTCGGGGCCACCACGCTGGATGAGTACCGTCAGTACATCGAAAAAGACGCGGCCCTGGAGCGGCGCTTCCAGAAAGTGCTGGTGGACGAGCCCTCGGAAGCGGATACCGTGGCCATTCTGCGTGGCCTGAAAGAGCGCTATGAGGTGCACCACGGCGTCGATATTACCGACTCTGCGATCATCGCAGCGGCCAAGCTCTCGACGCGCTATATCACCGACCGCCAGTTGCCGGATAAGGCCATCGACCTGATCGATGAAGCCGCCTCGCGGATTCGTATGGAGCTGGACTCCAAGCCTGAAGAGATGGATCGCCTTGATCGTCGTTTGATCCAGCTCAAGATGGAGCGTGAAGCGCTTAAGAAAGAGACCGACGAAGCGACCAAAAAACGCTTGGAAGCGCTCAATCAGCAGATTCACGATTTAGAGCGTGAATACGCTGACCTGGATGAGATCTGGAAGGCGGAAAAAGCCAGCATTCAAGGCGCCGCGCAGTTCAAAGCGGAGCTCGAGCAAGCGCGTATCGACCTTGAGCAGGCGCGTCGTCAGGGTGATTTGGGCCGCATGTCGGAAATCCAGTACGGCAAGATTCCCGAGCTGGAGAAAAAGATCAGCGAAGCAGGAGAAGGCGAAACCGATACTGCCAGCCATCAGCTGTTGCGCTCCAACGTCACGGAAGAGGAAATCGCAGAGGTGGTCTCGCGCTGGACGGGCATTCCCGTATCCAAAATGCTGGAAGGCGAGCGGGATAAACTGCTGCGTATGGAAGAGGCCCTCCACGAGCGCGTCATCGGCCAGAACGAGGCGGTCGAGGCCGTCGCCAACGCGGTGCGGCGCTCGCGGGCTGGCCTTGCCGATCCCAACCGTCCTAACGGCTCGTTCCTGTTCCTTGGCCCGACCGGGGTGGGTAAAACCGAGCTGTGCAAGTCGCTGGCCAACTTCCTGTTCGATACAGAAGAGGCGATGGTGCGTATCGACATGTCGGAGTTTATGGAGAAGCACTCCGTGGCCCGTTTGATTGGCGCGCCTCCCGGCTACGTCGGCTATGAAGAGGGGGGCTACTTAACCGAAGCAGTGCGCCGCAAGCCCTACTCGGTGCTGCTGCTGGATGAGGTGGAAAAAGCGCACCCGGATGTGTTCAACATTCTGCTGCAAGTGCTGGAAGATGGCCGCTTAACCGATGGTCAGGGTCGTACCGTCGACTTCCGTAACACCGTGATTGTGATGACCTCTAACATGGGCTCAGACATTATTCAGCGCATGGGCGGGGATGATAATGATTACGAGCTGATGAAAAACGCGGTGATGGAGGTCGTGGGTAATCACTTCCGCCCAGAATTAATCAACCGCATTGATGAGGTGGTGGTGTTCCACGCACTCGGCCAAGAGCAGATCCAGGCCATTGCCGGTATTCAGTTAGAGCGCTTGAAAGGGCGGCTCGCGGAACACGACCTGAGCCTGGAGATTAGTGACGATGCCATGGCGCAGCTAGCGGTGGTGGGTTTTGACCCTGTGTTTGGGGCGCGGCCACTCAAGCGGGCCATTCAAAGCCGCATTGAAAACCCGCTGGCTCAAAATCTGCTGGCAGGCAAGTATGCCCCAGGCGATACCATTCACATTAGCGCCAATGAAGGCGAACTAGTGTTTAGTTAATTGCGCAATGAAATAGGGCAAATGCCCCGTCAGCACCGCTGGCGGGGCATTTTTTTGCGCTTACTGCGACCTTTGTTGCGTTTGAAGGGATCGGAGGTTGACAGGCTAAGGGCGCTAATGGAATCTTGTGGGTTCCTGATTTGCGGGCGCGGAACCAACGGGCAACCCCTGATCCCCGCGCGAAGGGTAGGCTCACGCCTCTACCCGCCGAAGGACTTCCGGGCTTAGGCTAACCGCCTGACCTGGCCAACGCCCCGACACGGCAAACCGCCGTGTAAGGGAACCGCTCTTTATGGTTGCCATAAATGAGCATTCCCGATGAGAGTGCAGGCCCTAACCGGGCCATATTGCCAGGGTTTGGCATCAGGTGCCGGCATGGGCCGGCAGCGGCATACCGCCGCACTCGACCCCGCAGGATGTCCTGCGGATCGCACTCGAGACCTCCAGGGGAGAAACACAGTGGAACTGCTTTCCGGCGCAGATATGATCGCCCGCTTCTTGCAAGATGAGGGCGTTGAGTACATTTATGGTTATCCCGGTGGTGCGGCGCTGCATATTTACGATGCGCTGTTCCGCCAAGACAAAGTGAAGCACATCCTCGTGCGGCACGAACAGGCAGCCACTCACGCTGCCGACGGCTATGCCCGCGCCTCCGGCAAGCCCGGCGTGGTGCTGGTGACCTCTGGCCCCGGCGCTACCAACGCGGTGACTGGCATTGCGACCGCCTACATGGACTCCATTCCCATGGTTGTTCTGTGCGGCCAGGTCATGAGCCACTTGATTGGTGACGACGCCTTCCAGGAAACCGATATCGTCGGCGTGACGCGTCCAATCGTGAAGCACAGTTTCTCGATTCGTCACCCGTCCGAAATCCCAGAAGTGCTGAAAAAAGCTTTCTATTTGGCATCGACTGGTCGTCCTGGCCCGGTGGTGGTCGATATCCCCAAGGACATGACCGCGCCCACCGAGCGCTACGAGTACGTGTACCCGAAGAAGGTCAAACTTCGCTCCTACAATCCGGTGACCCGTGGGCATACCGGGCAGATCAAGAAAGCCGTCGAGATGATGCTGAAGGCCAAGCGCCCAGTGTTCTATACCGGTGGCGGTGTGGTAACAGGCAAGGCAAGCGAAGGCTTGACCGACTTGGTGAAGCAGCTTGGCTTCCCGATTACCACCACGCTGATGGGCATTGGCGCGTACCCGCAAAGCGACCGCCAGTGTTTGGGCTGGCTGGGTATGCACGGCTCGTATGAGTCCAATATGGCCATGCACCACGCTGACCTGATCATTGCTATTGGCGCACGTTTCGATGACCGAGTGACTAACAACACGTCGAAGTTCTGCCCAACGGCGAAGATTATTCACGTGGATATCGACCCAAGCTCAGTATCCAAAACCGTGCGTGCAGACGTGCCGATTGTTGGCCCGGCGTCCAGCGTCATCAACGAGATGATTAGCTTGGTGCAGGGGCACTCCATTGCGCATCCAGAAGCACTGGCCGATTGGTGGCAGAAGATCGACGGTTGGCGTGCCGATCGCGAAGGAAAGCTCTACGAGCCTTCCAAGCCCGGCGAAGTGCTGAAGCCGCAAGAAGTGATCGAAGCGCTGTGCCGCGTGACCCGTGGCGAAGCGTACGTCACCACGGACGTGGGTCAGCACCAGATGTTTGCGGCGCAGTACTACAAGTTCGATAAGCCGAATCGCCTGATCACCTCCGGCGGGCTAGGCACTATGGGCTTCGGTTTCCCGGCTGCCATGGGTATTAAGCAGAACTTCCCGGAAGACGATGTTGTGTGTGTCACCGGCGAGGGTAGCTTCCAGATGATGATGCAGGAGCTCTCTACCTGTAAGCAGTACGGCGTGGGCGTCAAGATCGTCAACCTGAACAACGCTTCGCTCGGCATGGTGCGCCAGTGGCAGGATTTGAACTACAAGTCTCGCCATGCGCACTCTTATATGGAGTCGCTGCCCGACTTCCATATGCTGATTGAAGCATACGGGTTCACCGCGATCACCGTGAAGACGCTAGACGAGTTGGAGCCGGCGCTTGAGCGTGCGTTTGCCAACAAGCATGAGCTGGTCTTCCTGGACGTGAAGGTCGACCCCCATGAACACGTCTATCCGATGCAGGTACCGCTGGGTGCTATGCGTGACATGCTGCTGTCTAAAACGGAGCGTACCTGATGCGTCATATCATCTCGATTCTGATGGAAAACGAACCGGGTGCGCTGTCACGTGTGGTCGGGCTGTTCTCCCAGCGTAACTTCAATATCGAAACGCTGAACGTGGCACCAACGGAAGATCCGTCGCTGTCCCGCTTAACGGTCACTACTATTGGCGACGACCGGGTGATTGAACAGATCACCAAGCACCTCAATAAGCTGATTGATGTGGTCAAGCTGGTAGATCTCACCGAAGGTAACCACATCGAGCGTGAATTGATGCTGGTGAAGGTGAAAGCGCTTGGCGCTGCCCGTGATGAAGTTAAGCGTACGGTGGATATCTTCCGTGCGCAGATCGTCGACGTGACGCCTAGCCTCTACACGGTGCAGATTACCGGCGACGCTGCAAAGCTGGATGCCTTTCTACAGGCCATGGCGCCGGTGGGTATTCTCGAAGTAGCGCGCACCGGGGTATCCGGTATTGCCCGGGGCGATAAAGTACTGTCCTTGTAAAGGTTCGCTTTACAGTGGTACTTGTATTGCTAAAAGCCGCCCATTATTCGTGGGCGGCTTTTTTTGTACTGTGCTTTAGTGATAAATAGTGCGTTAACGTGGATTAACCGCCGCCCAAAACGCATCAATCATCGGGTTTTTTAACCGCCGGTTCAGCACGCAGAGGCCGACATCATAGTGGGGCAGCTCCGGTTTGACGTTAAGTACCTGTACCCGTTCCGCCAGCGGGCTATTATCCAGCACGATCTTGGGGACAACGCCCACACCGAAGCCAAGCCCGACCATACTCACAATCGCTTCGTGCCCGGCTACCTGGGCGTAAATGCGCGGTGCAATACCCATGGCTTTGAACCAGGTGTTGGCGTATTCCCTGGAGAGGCCTGCTTCCGACAAAATCATCGGCACGTGCTGCCACTGCTCTGCGGTGGAGCTTTCTGGTTGAGGCGGCAGCCACGCGTGGGGCTCGGTGGGTGCAATGAACAGCAGTGGCGAGCGGGTCAGCGACTTGAAGGCCAGCGCGCTAGGCGGAATACGCGGGCGAGGAGTAATCGCCATATCGTCTGCGCCTTCCAGCACTCGCGACATCGCATCGGCGGGGTCACCAGTATGCAGCTTTAGCTCAATGCCGGGGTGGCGTGTGCGTACATCGCTGAGTAATTCATACAGAAAGCTGTAGCTCGCCGTGACCGAGCAATAAATGCTGATCTCCCCGCTGAGTTGTGCTGTGGTGGCGGCCAAGGTGCGTTTTTGGGTTTCCCACTGCTCTAGCGTCTCTTTGGCATAGTGTTGGAACGTGATGCCTTGAGGGGTTAGCGTCACGTGGCGGTTATCGCGCTCGAATAGTCGAGTGCCTAGCTCGCTCTCTACCTGTTGAATAGAGCGGCTCAGCGTCGATGGGCTGATGTGGCAAAGCTCGCTGGCACGGCCAAAATGCAGTGTGTCGGCCAGGGTGACCACGTGTTTGAGTAGACGAAAATCCATAAAGGCCGACACCCTAAGCGTGATTTCATAATATGAAATAGTATGTTGCAAACATAGCGTTTTACGCAACGGCTGCTCTATCGTAGAGTGACCTCAACGCCGAATCCCAGTGCTGCATAAGACGGCACGGGTGGCCATCAACGCTGACCTATACGCTATAAAATTTGATATTACCGACTTCTGGAGTCTCGCCATGCACGTTTATTACGATAAAGATTGCGACCTGTCCCTGATCCAAGCCAAAAAAGTTACTATCGTTGGCTATGGTTCGCAGGGCCATGCGCATGCTAACAACCTGAAAGAGTCTGGCGTTGATGTCACTGTCGCACTGCGCAAAGGCTCCTCTTCTGCAGCGAAAGCAGAGGCGGCTGGTTTAAAAGTGGCGAGCGTGCCGGAAGCGTGCAAAACCGCTGACGTGGTCATGATCTTGGCGCCGGACGAAAACCAAAAAGCCATCTACGAGCAGGAAGTTGAGCCGAATCTGAAAGAGGGCGCGACGCTGGCGTTCGCCCACGGCTTCAACATTCACTACAACCAGATTGAGCCGCGCAAAGACCTTGACGTGATCATGATCGCGCCGAAAGCGCCGGGTCACACCGTTCGCTCTGAGTTCGTAAAAGGCGGCGGTATCCCTGATCTGATCGCTATTCATCAAGATGCGTCTGGTAGTGCTAAAGAGCTGGCGCTCTCCTACGCAGCCGGCGTTGGCGGTGGCCGCAGCGGTATTATCGAAACCACATTCAAAGACGAAACCGAAACGGACCTGTTCGGTGAGCAAGCGGTACTGTGCGGTGGCGCAGTTGAGCTGGTAAAAGCAGGCTTTGAGACGCTGACTGAAGCAGGCTACGCGCCGGAAATGGCTTACTTCGAGTGTCTGCATGAGCTCAAGCTGATTGTCGACCTGATGTACGAAGGCGGCATCGCCAATATGAACTACTCCATCTCTAACAACGCAGAGTATGGCGAGTACGTGACCGGCCCTGAAGTGATCAACGACGAGTCTCGCGCTGCAATGCGCAATGCACTCAAGCGCATCCAGACCGGCGAGTACGCCAAGATGTTCATCCAGGAAGGCAACACTAACTATCCGTCCATGACCGCACGTCGTCGCCTGAATGCCGAGCACGAAATCGAGCAGGTAGGTGCCAAGCTGCGCGGCATGATGCCGTGGATTGCTGCCAACCAGCTGGTCGATAAATCCAAGAACTAATCGATTCACTGAGTTGCTAACGCCCCAAGGCTTTGCCGCGGGGCGTTTTTCGTTGTCTACGGCAATTGGCTGGCTGCCTGGGCGTCACCGTGTAGAATGAGAAGAGATCACTTTTCGTGTGACTTCACTTCAAATGGATGACACTTATGACCCAGGATGCTCGCGACCAAGAGCACGAAAATACGCAGCCTTCCGATACGTCGGCCAGCGGTGAATCACCCCAGCAAACATCAGGTAGTGATGATGCTGTCGGCAATGAAGACCTAGCTACCGCGTTCTTGCGGGAAACCGAGGTCGTTGAAGAGGCCGTGGAGGATGGCAAGAAGATCCGCCGTAAAGGCATCTACCTCTTGCCTAACTTATTCACTACCTCTGCGCTCTTCTCTGGCTTCTTTGCGGTTGTGGCTGGGATTAACGGTGAGTTCACATCCGCAGCGGTCGCCATTTTCATTGCTATGGTGCTAGATGGCTTAGATGGCCGAGTTGCCCGGATGACCAATACTCAAAGCGAGTTTGGCGCGGAGTATGACAGTCTTGCCGATATGATCTCGTTTGGCATGGCGCCTGCACTGGTTGCCTTTACCTGGATTTTGCAAGACATCGGTAAAACCGGTTGGGTGGTCGCGTTTCTGTATGTGGCTTGTGCCGCGCTGCGCTTAGCACGATTTAATGTACAGATTGGTAGTGTCGATAAAAAGTGGTTTATCGGTTTGCCCAGCCCGTCTGCAGCGGCGCTGGTTGCTGCCAGCGTATGGACGTTCCATAGTTTTGATGCCGATGCATTTGGCTTCAAGCTGTTGATGCTCGTCGTAGTAGGTGCGGCAGGTATTTTGATGGTCAGTAACATCCGCTACTACAGTTTTAAGGATCTGGACTTCAAAAAGCCCGTACCTTTCGTTGTACTGTTGGCGGTAGTGCTTGGGTTCGTGATGATCTCCGTCGAGCCTTCGGTCATGCTGCTGCTGCTATTTGCGGCTTACGTCTGTTCAGGTCCTGTTCTGGCCGTTATGCGCAAAGCAAAACCCAAGCGCTGAACTTTTTTGAAACTTTTTCACATTAGCTCTTGCCAACCCGGCTGCGAATCCGTAAAGTACGCATCCGCTGCCGGGGACGCCCAGCGTTACCAGCGGTGAATGAGGTTGAAAAACCTCTGGTTTGTCAGGAAGTTAGAGTCGTCTTGTTGCTGTTTAGATCGCTCGCTTCACTCGCTGAAAACAGCGGTTGACAAACACCGGGAAGTGCGTAAAATACGCCTTCCTCGCTGAGGCAACACGGTTCAGGTCATCGAGCCAGCACAGCGAACTTAAGAAAGTTGCTCTTTAACAATTTGATCAGGTAATTCATGTGGGCGCTTGCCGATGAGGGTGATAAATCACCAATTATCAAGGCAAGCGCACAAGAAAGATGTTCACATCTTTCAAGTTCGTTTGAACCTTGAGCCAAGTTTGATCCGCTTTTGTTGTCTTCGGGCAGCGAGTAAGGATCGCATTGATCTTAAACTGAAGAGTTTGATCATGGCTCAGATTGAACGCTGGCGGCAGGCCTAACACATGCAAGTCGAGCGGTAACAGATCCAGCTTGCTGGATGCT
>NZ_JAKGAY010000043.1:0-23748 GCF_021532545.1 Halomonas sp. Cn5-12 | reverse complement strand
GATCAAGGGGTTCAACAAGCTGGAGCTGGTCGTGAACAACGTCCAGTTCAAGGACGGCGAACCCTTGACCGATCAGTCAGACAGGACTGCCGCCTGACCGGCCATACACAGAATTTGACAATAACTCCTGATATATCAGCGACCCTCTACAAAAATCCCAATTGCGGGTGTTGTGCCGAATATGCCAAGTATTTGGAACAAAACGGCTTCGACGTGGAGACGGTCGACACCCATGACCTCGTTGAAATGAAAGCCGAGTATAACGTCCCTGAAGAACTGCATGGCTGCCATACCACGGTCGTAGAAGACTATCTCTTCGAAGGGCATGTGCCTGTTGAGAGCGTGACCCAAGTGCTTGATGCAAAGCCCTCTATCATAGGGCTGAGTGTGCCGGGAATGCCGCTTGGTTCACCGGGCATGTCGGGAGAAAAACGCGGCCCGCTGGAGGTCTATGTCATAGCCTCGCAACCGACCGATAGCCCCGACATTTACGCGACTCACTAAGGGGTAGTGTGGCGATGAAACTACCCATCCTGGCAGGACATCTCGTAGCCGTATTTCTGATGACGGCCACCTCCCTTGCCATGGCCGCCCCGTCAGAAAGCTCAGGGCCACAAGGGTTTCTTCTCTGGGCCACCCCCAACGACGTGGCACAAATCAGTTTCGAGGATAGTGGCGGTACCCCTTTAACACTGGCTGACTTTGAAGGGAAACTGATTCTACTCAACATCTGGGCAACATGGTGTGGGCCTTGCCGAGAGGAAATGCCCACTTTAGATGCCCTGCAAGCTGAGCTTGGCAGCGATGACTTTGAAGTGGTCGCCTTATCGATCGACCGTAAGGGGGTCGAGATTGTTAATGAATTTTATCAAGAGATAGGCATTGAACATCTGGCTCCCTATATAGATAAAACCGGGATGGCCAGTGCAGATCTTGGGGCCGTAGGTATTCCCACGACGCTGCTACTTGACCGCCAAGGCAAAGAAATTGGGCGCCTCGTGGGGGAAGCCGAGTGGAACACTCAAGACATGATCGACTTTCTTGCCGAAATGATTGCAACCAGATAATGAGGTAGCACCATGAGTTGTTGTGACGACAAAACCCAACAGAACAAACAAAAATCGGGGCTACAAGGCCTGTTGACAGGGCCACGCGGCCTGATGTTGCTGGGTGGCGTGGCAGTGGCTGGCGGCCTTGCTTTTGGCTGGGATAACCTGGTTTTGCTGGGCATCGCGCCTATACTATTGAGCCTATTGCCATGTCTCATTATGTGCGGATTAGGCCTATGCATGATGAAGTGCAAAGACAAAAAAGGTGAAGCGACCGAGCAAAGCGACGCTAACAATGTTCAGGCTCGGGTAGAAGACGCTTCAGAAGTGAATGCTGGCACAGCGTCCACCACTCGCCAAATAGTAGATCAAAACGAGTCAATCAAGCATTCCTCATCAAATTTCCAAGCCTAGCCATGGGTAAAGGGTAATGCTTGAAGTAGCCAATATAGGACTGGTCACTGCCTTTCTGGCAGGCCTGATCTCGTTCATTTCACCCTGTGTTTTGCCACTTGTGCCTGGCTATCTTTCTTTCATGACCGGCCGCTCGCTCGGACAATTACAGAAGGCGGATAGACGAGAGCGACTCCGGGTGTTAACCCAGTCGATATGGTTCGTGCTCGGTTTTTCAACCGTTTTTTTGTTGCTGGGAGCCAGCTCCACCGCCATTGGTCGTCTGCTATTGGTGTATCGCCAAGAAGCAAACCTAGTCGGTGGCCTTATCGTTATACTGTTTGGTGCCTTCATGACCGGGCTCATGCCATGGCGCTGGTTTCATCAAGAATGGCGGTTTATGGGTCGACTGAAGGACGTCGGCGGAAGCCGCAGTGCGGCTTATCTGCTTGGTTTAGCGTTTGCATTTGGCTGGACCCCCTGCATTGGCCCGATTCTGGGTGCCATTCTTACCGTCAGCGCTTCCACGGCCAACGCCTGGAGCGGCATGGCGTTGCTCGGCGTTTATTCTTTGGGTCTGGGTGTGCCCTTCATGCTGAGTGCCCTTTCACTTGATCGCTTCATAAAGCACCAGAAATTCCTGCGTCGCTGGGGGCATTTCATACATATAGCGGCTGGGTTGATCATGATCCTGATGGGTAGCTTAATGATCACAGGCAAACTATCCGAGCTGTCATATTGGTTATTGCGTACTTTCCCTGCCCTAGGTGTTATCGGCTAATCGTTATTTAAGGAAATATTGAAATGCACATGATCGTGAGTCGTTTTTTACGTGTCTTCTTACTGACAGGCTTGGCCGCAGTCAGCTTTGGCAGCGCCATTACGGCCTTGGCAACTGAAGAAAGGTTGCTTGCACTGCAATATGACGTAACAGGCAAACGACTGTTTAAAATTGAGGCTAACCAACTATTCCAGCGTGCCGATGAAGGCATGACCTGGAATGCGATTCCCTTGCCCGAAGACGTGAATGAAGGCCAGTTGCGCGCGGTATCGGTCCCCTCCACTGATCCGCAAGCGCTCTATATCGCAGGCCCCTCAATCGGGGTGCAGCGTAGCACCGACAATGGAGAAACCTGGCAAGAGCTTAGCGCTAACCTACCTAGCCGAGAGGTTACTGCGCTAGCTGTACATCGCCGTCAGAACGAAACACTTTATGCGGTAATTGAAGAAGACGGCATCTACCAAAGCGAGGATGCTGGCACCACCTGGAAAAAAATGGACAGTGGTCCTTCACAAAAGATTAACCGACTCGTCCACTCTGACATGGAAGGCAGCATGCAGACCGGCTGGCTCTACGGGGTATCGGACGATGCGGTGCGTCTATCGATGGACTGCTTTTGCGGTTGGAGACCGACCGGAGCACTTGATGCTGGCAGCGTCTATGATGTGGCTTATAGCCTTGGCAACCCAAAGCGAGTCTATGTGGTTACACAGCAAGGACTATGGCGTAGTGAAACGGGTGGTCAAGAGTGGCAACAAGTAGCTGGTGACGGCACAGAGCTCGTTGCACTCACACTCTCCGCCAAAGACACTCTCTATGGTTTAAACCAGAAAGGGGAACTTCTACACAGTGAAGACGAAGGCCAATCCTGGACTTATCCCGATGCGTAAGCACTGTTTTTTCACTGCCTCATGGCTGACGCTAATGGTTGTGGGGCACGCCATGGCTGAGGACCGTCCTTTTTCAAGCGATACTCCTCAGCTGGAAGACGGAAAAAGAGTTTACCGACAATACTGTGCTAGTTGCCACGGTACACAAGGCGAAGGCATGCCCAACTGGGAAGAGCAAAATGCTCTAGGCGAGTTACCTGCTCCACCACATGGGCCAGAGGGCCATACCTGGAAACACTCTGATGCCATGCTCTACCGAATTATTGCCGAGGGTTGGCGCGACTCCTGGAATAAAACCGATAGGCTAACGATGCCAGCGTATCAGGAAGTTTTGGCTCCCAGCGAGATACGAGATGTGGTGAATTATCTCAAGACATTATGGACACAAGAGCAAAGGCGTCACCAAGCAGACGAAAGTATTGAGAACCCCTTTCCAATACAAACTGGAATACCCCCAGAGTAAATAATAGTGTCTATGCCCTATAACAAATTTTCTTAGTCACCTTATGGGTCACCACACTGTTAGCTACCGTCTCAACCGCCCACTTGTGTTATTAAGTAGAAAACAACCTCTTGGTCCTTTTAACTCCGACAAACCTGCTCCCGGCGAATGCTAGCCCTTACTTAGAAAACCAACTTCGCATTGTCAGCGAATAAATATACACTTTAGCGAATCTCAAATGTTTATGTTGAGACATGGAAGTTAACAAATTTCATATAAAATAAACTTATTACCTAACGACTGAGGCGCCTTCAGGCTTAGTAAGATCGACTGACTCACTTCACAATAAAGTTTTCGTCGCGCCACATATTTGATCTGAAGGCTGTGGAAGGGAGTTAGATTATTATGTTAGGTAAGCAATATAGTGTTAATAAACAACTAAGAGGTTCATAACGGTGACAACGACTCACTCCAGCGCTCGCGCTTATGGTTGCAAACAGGAGAGTACATATGTCCGTTTGGCTTGTAGATCGTTGACCTGCTCGTGCACATGGGCCTTAGGTGAACGTAAACCTGCTGACTTCGCGATAAGAGATTGACGCGTTTACAGAGCAGGAACATGTCGATACGATTTCCCAGGGATATCTGGGCTATGAACGTATTGGCGGCTATGAAGAGCTTCATGAGCACCTGGGAGTTAGCGTTTCAGACCCTAATGCGACCACCTATCGCCCTGTGCTGGCAATTTTTGCCACTGCGTTACTCATCGATTTTTCTGCCAGTTGGGAGGTTCAGTGCATAATATTCACTGCACGCGTGCTAGAGTATGCCGTAGCCACAGCGATCATACCCCCGGGTCTGCAAAAGCTGCAGGGCGTAGCGAGCTTTAGCGCCATGTTTCTCAACTATGACCTGCACGCCCAGCGCCAAGTCCCCTTCAGTTACGTTTACCTTCACGCCTAGATACTTCCGAAGCTACTAATTGCTGGCCGATACGCTTATCTGGCTGGCTGCGCCACTGGCGCTATTCGTTGGCACCGTGTGACAGGTTCTGTCTTTAAAGCGATATACCTCGATAAACGTGAGCTCAAGTGCGCCTGTGTCGGCAACAGTATGAACCGCCCCGGTTATTCCGGAGACCGGTTTGTTTGAGTCAGGCAGCTTCACCTGACTCCTCCAATTGACGATAATACGCCTTTTCTCGTTCTGCTGGTGGAACGTTTCCTATGGGTTCTAGCAGTCGGCGATTGTTAAACCAGTCAACCCATTCCAGCGTGGCATACTCAACGGCATCTCGCCCTTTCCATGGTCCACGATGGTGAATCACCTCCGTTTTGAATAAGCCGATGAGGGTCTCGGCCAGCGCATTGTCGTAGGAGTCACCGGTGGTGCCGACAGAGGCATCGATACCTTCATCAGCCATACGCTCTGTATAGCGGATCGAGAGATATTGGCTTCCTCTATCACTATGGTGGATTAACCCTTGCCTGTGCTTTCGTGCCCACAACGCTTGCTCCAGAGCGTCCAGTACCAATCCCGTTTTCATCGACGTTGCTACGCGCCAACCCACGATACAGCGTGCATAAACATCGATAACGAACGCAACGTAAACGAAGCCAGACCAGGTAGCGACATACGTAAAATCGGCCACCCAAAGCTGATTAGGACGCATGGCCGTAAAGTCACGTTTCACTAAATCAGGTGCTCGTTTCTGGTCGGGATCACTGATCGTCGTGAAGGGGCGTTGGCCTCGCACCACGCCGCGAATCCCCAGGCGTCGCATGAGTCGTTCTACGGTGCAACGAGCAACATTAACCCCTTCACGGCGGAGTTGCCGCCAGACCTTACGAGCACCGTAGACGCAGAAGTTTTCTTCCCACACGCGCTTAATCTCAGCGGTAAGAAACGCATCCTGCCGATATCGATCTCCCCGCCGCTCAGGATCGGTCTCAAGTGCCTTGTGGTGGTAATACGTCGATGGGGCGATTGGTAGCTGGCTACAAATCGACTCGCCCCCGAACTGAGCACGATGCTCGTCGATAAATGACACTATCAATTGGGTTTGCGGTCGAGCTCCGCTTGGGCGAAAAAAGCAGCCGCCTTACGAAGAATTTCATTGGCGCGCTTCAATTCGACGTTTTCACGCTCTAGCTGCTTGAGTCGTTCATTTTCAGGCAGATTAGCCGAGCTATCTCCCTGCGTGAGTTCTGAGCGTTTGCACCAGGCTCTTAAGGTCTCTGGTGAACAGCCAAACTTGCTGGCAATGGAGCAGATCGCCGCCCACCTGGACGGGTATTCGCCTTGCTGTTCAAGGACTAATCGAACAGCTCGCTCCCGGACTTCTGAAGAATATCGTTTTGGTGAGTTCATAACTCCATCCTCTCAAGATATGGAGTCTCCGGTAAAGCCGGGGCGGTTCAGTAATACCCATTAAGCTTTGTATCGCTCACCGAAAACCTAATGATGATGGGAATGAGGCTATGGATACCGCTTGGGTAATTATCGCCTACTTTTTGCGAGGCGCTTGATCAGGATCATATTTCCCTCCGATGCTGTTCAGGTTGCGTTCAGACAAATCATCCATGCTGTTATTGGGGTTATTTATTTGATTTTTCCCAAACCAACGGCCTTAACTGCTGTTGGCTCTTTGGGCGAGTTACTGAGGTGATTATGAGTAACAGTACAAGTAGTCGTTTGCTGATGTTGTGGGTGCCACTTGCTGGGTTTGTCATTTGGGCGGGATACCTGATGGGAACCGAGCACCGTCTCCACCTATTTCAGTTCTTACCTTTCCTCTTTTTGGCAGCATGCCCACTGATGCATATTTTCATGCATAAACACCACGGCGGTCATAAGGACAAAATAGACAAGAACTGAACCACTCTATATATACATGTACGCGCCTGGGAGAAAGACCATGAAAACGACACAACAAGAGCACCGCTTGGGTGTTTCCAAAAACACACTGGTGACTCGGAATTTAAAAATCAAGCCCAGTAAATCCAAACGCATTGAAGAAGCGCTGTCAGATATCGACCGACTCTATGGAATGGATAAGGTGGTCTACAACGAGAAAAACCGAAATATCAGCCTTGCTTACGATGCGCTGAGGCTCTGCATCGATGACGTTGAAAAAATTCTCAAGCTCCATGACATACAGGTCAGCGCTGATCGGTGGAACCGCTTTAAGAAGGAGTATTACCGTTTCGTCGATCAGAACGTTAAAGACAACGCTAAACAGGAACCTTGGAGCTGTCATTAATAGTCATAACGGCTACATGACACAACCAGGAGCAAGACTAGCTAGTTTAGGGTAAGAGCTGCTTGCCTGTGGCCTCGCAAAATCAGACCTTCCGTTAGTCATTTGCCATGTGGCTGCACATAGGTTCTATATTTAATTTATATAGCATCAAAAAACACCGCACAGGAGTCCTCGGCAGTTATTGCTGCTGTGGTTGCCGTTAATACAAGGAGTCGCTTTCATGGTTGGGCAGGATAGAACGCCACAATATAAAGAAAACAGTCTTTCGTTGGTCGGTGCCGTTGCATTAGGCACCGGCGTGATGATTGGGGCCGGTATTTTTGCGCTAACCGGCCAAATGGCCGAAATGACTGGTCGGCTATTTCCTCTAGCCTTTCTGGCCGCTGCCGTCATTGTCTCTTTCAGCGCTTATTCTTACGTTAAAATGTCCAATACCTTCCCATCAGCAGGTGGGATTGGCATGTATTTACAGAAAGCGTATGGCCCGACGCTTCCCACCGCCTTTCATGCCCTCCTGATGTATTTTTCCATGGTGATCGCACAGAGTTTTTTGGCGAGAACGTTTGGTTCCTACACGCTTGAGTTGTTTGACCTGGGGGATCGTTCACTATTTGTGCCCCTACTCGGGGTTGGTTTACTGCTAATAGCCTTTTTGATCAATTTATCCGCCAACCGCTTGATCGAGACCGTCGCCTCGGTGCTCGGATTTATCAAAATAGGTGGCATTATAGTGTTTGGTATTGTCGGCGTGTTTATTGCCGACTCCATCGAAATGGGTGCTGGCAACGATGCACCTACGCCTACGATAACGGGCTTTTTAGGTGCTACGGCGCTCGGCATACTGGCATTTAAAGGCTTCACGACGATTACCAATAGTGGTTCGGAGCTTAAAGATCCTAAGCGGAATCTTGGCAAAGCTATCACGATCTCGATTGCGCTATGCGTGGTGATCTATGCCCTTGTCGGTTTTGCCGTTGCCAGCAACCTATCTTTGCCTGAAATTATCGAAACCCAAGACTACTCCCTGGCCGCCGCTGCCCGTCCCGCACTGGGTGAAGCGGCAGTTGCGTTTACCGTCATTCTCGCCATGTTAGCAACGGCGGGCGGTATCATCGCCAGCGTCTTTGCCGTTTCACGCATGCTCGCCATGCTGACAGAAATGAAGCTGGTTCCTCACCGCCATTTCCACATGCCCGGCAGTGTACAAAAGCATACACTGGTGTACACCATCGTATTTGGCTTAGTGCTCACCGCTTTTTTTGACCTGAGCCGCATCGCAGCATTAGGCATCATTTTCTACCTGATCATGGATATGGCCATCCACTGGGGTGTGCTTCGTCATCTCAAGGACAGAGTGGGGGCTAATCCTGTTATTCCTAGCATTGCCATACTACTAGATGCTGTCGTGTTAATCGGCTTTTTATGGGTAAAAGCCATTTCGGACCCCATGGTGCTCATCGTTGCTGGTGTAGTAATGGCTACTCTTTTACTCGGCGAATGGATTTTCCTATCCAAACGCGACGCTTCAAACGATAGCGAGCACTCTCACACTCATTAACGTTAATAGCGTTATAGGAGGTACCAAATGGACGTTAGAACCTTTGGTGAATTGATCGATTGGACCCGTCAGTTACACGAGCATCTTGCAGCTTGCCTTGCTCATTGCGCCGATATACACGAAGAAGAGCGCGCTCGCATGTTGCTCAATTACTTAGCTGCACAGGAAGCGGAAATGCAGCGCGTTGTGGCGCGCTTTGAACAGACTGTTGACGCGAAAGCATTAAAAACCTACGTTTATGACTATTTGGAGCATAAACCTATCCGTACGCATCGTACCTGCGATGCGCCCTATTCCACGCTAAGTGTTGACGACATTTGCCGAGAGGTTTTTGATTTCCATGAACAAACGATAAACCTTTATCGAACCCTCGTTGGCAAAGCGGAAATTCCTGAGGCTAAAGAGCTCTTAGATTCCCTTTTAGCACTTGAAGAGCACGAAGCCATGCGCCTTGTTCGCCAAACGGGGAGAATGAACGATGTCTGAAGACCATAACGAGACAAAGGTGAAAGTCACTGTTACATGGGATTGACCTCTGTGCAGCACGTAGCCGAATAATGTCAGCAAAGGGCCTGAATGGGCCCAACAGCTCGCTAGGAGAAGGATCATGGAAATTCGCAAGCATACTCTCGCTCTCGGACTCGCCCTGGCACTCGGTGCCAGTGGTAGCGGCATCGCTCTCGCCCAGAGCATGCCGACCAATCAGCCCAATCAGGGTAGCGGCATGACGGGCGGCAGCGGCGGCCAAGGCGGCATGGGCCCTGACATGATGGGCGGAATGATGGGCGGCGGCCAGGGCGACATGGGGCCCGGCATGATGGGGGGAATGATGAGTGGCGGCCAGGGCGGCATGGGGCCCGGCATGATGAAAGGCATGATGGGTGGCGGGATGATGACCTGCCCGATGATGGGAGGCGCCGGCATGGGCATGATGCGGGAGGTGCTCGACCCGGAGCAGCACGACGAGATGCGCGCGCTGATGCAGGAGCATCGCCCCGCCCAGTTCGAGCGCATGGGCCGCCTGATGAACCTACGCGAGGACCTGATGGCGGAGATGCGCGGCGAGCGCCCCGATCCTGAGGAGGTCCAGGCCCTGCACGGTCGGATGGCCGAGCTTCACGGCGAGATGATGGCCGAGAGGGTGCGTCTGGAAAATACCATGAACGACCTGCTCACCGACGAGCAACGCCAGCAGCTTCAGCAGGCCACCCCTGAGAGTGACGTCGACCCCGAGGACCACGAGGCCCATCACTGACCGGGAGTGTCACAGACTCAGGCAACAGGACGGCCATTGTTGGCCGTCCACTCGGCAACGCCCACAGGAGACAAGCGATGAGCGATTCACCCCCCAACACGATCACCCTGACGGTCCCCGGCATGGGCAGTGACCACTGTGCCGGCATCGTGCGCAAGACGCTGGAACGCCTCGATGGCGTGGGCGAGATCCAGACCAATATCGCCAACCACCATGTCAGCGTGACCATCGAAGCAGGCGGGCCCGACGGCGACACCTTGAAGGAAGCCGTCGAAGGCGCCGGCTACGACGTGGCCGCCGTCAGTGGTGGTACCGGCATGCAACAGGTCCGCCTGACCGTTCCCGGCATGGGCTCGGACCACTGCGCCGGCATCATCCGCAGTACCCTGGAGCGGCTCGAGGGTATCGAATCAATCGACACCAATATCGCCAGCCATCGCGTCTCTGTGAGTATTGCCGCCGATGGCCCCGATGGCGATGCGCTCAAGCGCGCCGTGGAAGGGGCCGGCTATGAGGTGGCCGCCGTGCAGGCCGACGAGGCGGAGGATGCCGACAGCGACGCCGAGATCGAGGAGGCCTATCTTTCCCAGGCCCGCAAGCGGCTGATCATCGCTGCGGTACCCACCACCCTGATCATGCTGCTGATGATGCCGCACATGTTCTGGCAGCCGATTCCCGGCTACCTGGCCATCATCGCCGTGCTGGCCTTCCCGGTGGTGTTTCTCTATGGCGGTATCGCCACCCACAAGTCGACCTGGCGCTCGCTGAAGAACGGCACCTTCAACATGGACGTGCTGATCTCCATGGGCAGCCTGCCGCCCTACTTGATCGGCCTAGTCGGCTTCGTCTACCCCATGACCTCATTCATCGAGATGGCCGCCACCATCATGACCTTCCACCTGCTGGGCCGTTACCTGGAGGCACTCGCCAAGGGACGCGCCTCCCAGGCCATCCGCCGCCTAATGACCCTGGGTGCCAAGACAGCACGCGTCGAGCGCGATGGCGAGGAAGTCGAGGTGGCGGTGAAGGAGCTGGCCCCGGGCGACATCATGGTCGTGCGCCCCGGCGACAAGATCCCCACCGACGGCGAGGTGGTCGAGGGCGAGAGCCATCTCGACGAGTCCATCGCCACCGGCGAGTCGATACCGGTCTACAAGAGCACCGGGGACAGCGTGATCGGTGCCACCATCAACAAGGAGGGACGCTTGCGGGTCAAGGCGACCCGCGTCGGCGGCGATACCTTCCTCTCCCAAGTGGTGCGGCTGATCGACCAGGCTCAGGGCTCGCGGGTACCGATCCAGGAATTCGCCGATCGCATGACCGGCCGCTTCGTACCGGCGGTGCTGGCCATCGCTCTGGCCAGCCTGGTGGCCTGGGCGCTATTCCCGGATGCCCTGCGACCGATACTCGACTGGGGTGCGACCTTCCTGCCCTGGGTGAACCCCGAGGCCGCCACGCCGGTGCTGGCGATTCTCGCCGCCATCGCAGTGCTAGTCATCGCCTGTCCATGCGCGCTGGGCCTGGCCACCCCCACGGCGCTGATGGTCGGCTCCGGCATCGGTGCCGAGCGTGGCATCCTGATCCGCTCCGGCGAAGCGATCCAGACCTTCAAGGACGTCAAAGTGATGGTGCTCGACAAGACCGGCACCATCACCCGCGGCGAACCAAAACTCACCGAGGCCGTCGTCGCCGAAGGCGCCGACGAAAACCGCCTGCTCACCCTGGCGGCGAGCGTGGAGAACGCCTCGGAGCACCCCATCGCCCGGGCTATCGTCGATGGTGCCCGGGAGCGCGATGTGAAACCCGGCGAGGTCAGCGAGTTCCGTTCCACCGGTGCGCGCGGTGTCTCGGGCAAGGTGGGCGACGAAGTGGTGCTGATCGGCAATCGCCGGTTGCTGGAAGAGGAAGGCGTGACCGGCCTCGAGGCCCTGGATGACGCCATGGGCGAGCTCGAGGGCAAGGGCCGCACCGTGGTAATCGTCGCCGCCGACGGCCAGGCACTCGGCCTAGTGGCCGTGGCCGACACCCTCAAGCAGGAGTCGGTGGAGGCCATCCGCGGCATGCATGATCTCGGTCTGCACGTGGTGATGATCACCGGCGACAACGAACGCGCCGCCCGCGCCGTGGCTGAAGAGGTGGGCATCGACGAGGTCCAGGCCGGTGTGCTGCCGGAAGGCAAGGTTGATGCCATCCGCGCGCTGCAGGAACAACACGGCAACCACGTGGCCATGGTCGGCGACGGCATCAACGACGCCGCGGCACTGAAGCAGGCCAACGTGGGCATTGCCATCGGTGCCGGGGCCGACGTGGCCATCGAGGCGGCGGACGTGACCCTGGTACGCGGCGAGCTCACCGCCGTGGTGGACGCCATGCATCTCTCGCGAGCCACCTTCGCCAAGATCGTCCAGAACCTGATCTGGGCCAGCGCCTATAACGTGGCCGCCATCCCCATCGCCGCCATCGGCCTGTTGCACCCGATGATCGGCGTCATCGCCATGACCACCAGCTCCCTCTCGGTGATCGGCAACTCGCTGCTGCTCAAGCGGCGTTACGCCCGTGAGCAGCCCCGCGGAGAGCCTTCCACTGCCACCCCATCGGTCCAAGCCAAAGGCGACCGCTCATGAAACGACCAGAATCCACCAAGCCCCCCTCGGGAGAGGCCGAATCACAGAAAGAGCCGTCTTCCCCTACCGCGGCACTCCATAAATGGATGATGACCGCCTGCGTGGTGCTGATGGGAGGCGCCGTGCTGCTGTTCATGTGGGGCGGGCAATCACTGAGCAGCGGCGCCTGGCTGCTGCTGCCCCTGGCCCTCTGTCTCGGCATGCACTTCCTGATGCACCGTCATGTCGGGCATGATCAGCGCGACCGAGATGAATAGCAGATATAAAAAACAGGACAATCGGCATCGATGCCAGACACGCAATGCCGATGCCGTTCTGGTACGTTACATTAGGAACAGTCAGGACAGATGTTATGCCGAGGGTGGCGATCAGGCAGTTATAACAGATCCAGACATCATTTTCTTACAGATCGTCCATCCTCCCAGTCTGCCGAACAAGGCGCATCGCTTCATGCTGTTCCAGCTCAAGAAGGGATTCAAGCAACTCCCTTGCTTCAGGAATCTCCGCCTTGCCAACCAAGTTACGATAGAGATCTGTCACTTGATCATGGAAGTCGAAAATCTCCCGACAGATTTCATTGAAACCCAGCGCAGCATAGGGTGACGATGCGGCACCAGTTCCATTTCCGTCAGCATTGCCAACATGCGTGAGACCGCAAATATACTGGCAATGATACCACCCGCGGTGGCCAGCATGGCGAGAATGACGGTGAACCAGACGGCGGCCTCCCCCAGCGCAGGACGGGCAGCAGCCGCCAACGAATAATCTTTCGTTTCGATTATCTCGCTCAGCGACAGATTACTGGCGACAGCGAAGCCCACCAGCGCATAGATCACCACACACAGGGCGATCGAGATCATGATCGCCCTGCCGACGTTGCGATGGGGATCTTTTATCTCTGAACCACTATTGGTGATCGTCGTGAACCCCTTGAAGGCCAGGATCCCCAACGCGGTTGCTCCTAGAAAGCCTGACAGAGATCCCTCGGGCGTCGACGCCGAGGTTTCCATGCCGACCGAGTCGGCGATGATGACACCGACGACCCCGAACAAGATGATCCCACCAATTTTTATGAACCCGAGTACTGACGCAACACCCTGAATCAGCTTGTTGGCGGAGAGGTTTAGTAAAAATGCAGATATCAGCAGCGCAACACCCAATAAGGGGACAAGCAGTGACCTATCCCCAAAATCGAAAAGCTCTAGCGTGTAGGACCCAAAGGTTCTCGCCAAAAAGCTTTGTGCTATCACCATGGAGAAATACATTAAAAGCGCATGGAAAGCGGTGGTCAGAGTTGGTCCATAAGCCTTGCTGAGGTACATGCCAATACCACCAGCTGACGGATAGGCATTGGACATTTTCACGTAGGAATAAGCACTGAAAGAGACGATTAGTGCCGCTGACAAGAAGGCTAACGGGAAAAGCACTCCCGTCATCTCGGCCATCTGTCCCGTCAAAGCAAAAATACCAGCGCCAATCATGACCCCGGTCCCTAAGGCAATCGCACCGACCAGTGAGAGGCTATTCTGCTTGTACTGTGGCGTTCTATCCATAGACTCCATCACCTCTCTCCTGGGTGAATGAAACCAGACCCTACCGAAAGCCCTCTTGACGCTCTGAGACTCACCAGATGACAAATGGTAGAGTGTGGTTAGATACATTGAAATCAAAGTGTAGAACCTATGCGCTACCCAATAGTCAATTATTTTCTTTGGATACAACCTCCGAACCTAACCGATGACGACGCGCCATCCACAGCATCAACGGCGGCAAGATCAACCACTGTAGTAACGGCGAGAGGCCCGTGCCCAACCACGGCACACGGGGCATCAGCTGCGCATACTCCCACCGTTGACTGAATAGCGTAGCGTGCCACTCCATCGCCACCGTGATACCGACGCCCACCAGCACGAAGCCCACGCACTCCTTGGCCCCATAGCCCCGAAGCCAGTCATGACGTCGATGCCATACGGCCACCGACCAATACGCCATCAACGTGATCAATACATCGCCAAGGGCTGCCTGGATACAAGCCTGCACAGCTTCCCAATGTGGCATCACAGGCATGCCCGCATACAACGGAATCTGAAGAAACTCCCAGGGAAGATTCAGCAGAAAGGCAAATAACGCTACATGAAGCTCCCTAGCCGAGCGGACCACGCGTAGTTTCCTGCAGCGCTTACCCTGAGGCTAGCCTTGCGTATAGATGTGACTACCATTCAATGGCAGCTCCAAGGCTCCTTCTTGGCGTTGTCCTTCACATTCTGATCGACAAATCGATAATGCTCCTCCTTGAAGCGGTTCCACCAACCACGACTGATTTCGACCGCATATTTGTCGAGAATATCTTCGACGCAGTCGAGGCAGAGACGTGAGGCATCATAGGCCAGGTGAAGCTTTAGTTTCTTCTCATCGAACGAAACACTGTCTAGCCCGTATAGCTCATCAATATCTGCAACAGCCGCTTTCACCGCATCCAGATCGCTGGAATCAAGCTTTAAGTGTCGGTTCACCAAGGTCGTTTCAGAAACTCCCAACCGATGCTCTCTGTGTGCCATGAGAATTCTCCTCGTACTGTAATATCGTTAACGTTCTTCCAATATTATCGACATACCTCATATCACTTGTCTTGCTTATCGGTCCGATGTAGCAACCATGGTTCGCTGACTACGACATGCAGTGGTGACCAGGAACGCACCTGCTGCCAACATTGGTACCGTCAACAACTGTCCCATAGTGAGCCAATCAAAGGCGATGAAGCCCAATTGAGGATCGGGTAAGCGCACAAACTCCACGATGAAACGGAAGGTGCCATACAGAAGCAGGAATAGACCCGAGATAAGCCCTTGAGTTTGCGGTTTCCGTGACACCCACCACAACACGACAAACAGCACCACACCCTCCAGGGCAAACTCGTAGAGTGCTGATGGATGGCGGGGTTCAGGCCCCAAGCCCAGCATGGGAGGGAAGATCATCGCCCAGGGCACGTCGCTGGCCCTCCCCGGCAACTCGTGATTGATGAAGTTGCCCAGACGCCCTGCCCCCAGACCGATCGGCACCAGCGGGGCGATGAAATCGGTCAGCTGAAGGTAGGCCAGGCGGTGACGGCGAGCGAACAGCCAGGCGGCTACCAGCACGCCGGCAAGACCTCCATGGAAACTCATGCCCCCTTCCCAAATCTTGAAAAGCCATAGGGGGTTGGCTATCAGCTGGTCGAGCCCGTAGAACAGCACATAGCCCAAGCGCCCTCCAATGATGACGCCCAGAGCGCCATAGAAGATCAGGTCGCCGATATCATCATGGGTCAAGCCGAGGCGGTGCGCTCGCCGCCGCCCCAGCCACCATGCGGCCGTCAGCCCCACCACGTACATTAGGCCATACCAATGTAGCTGTACCGGTCCGAGGGAAAATGCCACTGGATCGATCTGTGGGTACGCAATCATGGCAATTTCCTCGCGCCCTTCAGGCTTCTATGAATCGCTCGACGCTACGCCAGCGGGTTAGCAAATAGCCAAGCGTGCTTTCTTATCTACCAGCATAGCCTAATGGCCTGAATACAAACTGAATCTTGACTCACGAAGTGCAAATTCAACCTAATTCCAGGGGGCATCGCTAGTGCACCTCACATCAAGTACCACTGACGATTCGTGTTAGGCTGGGAGCCCTCGAGATACGGCATTCGCGTATCTAGAATGTGCCACCCAGCCTTGTCGATCCTGACGTTATGCATGATTCACATGGCGGCATTTCCACAGGTAGTAGACACAGGGCAACACCAGAAGCGTCAGTATCACTGCGCTCAACATCCCCCCCACCATCGGGGCCGCAATGCGGCTGACCACCTCGGAACCCGTGCCGGAGCTGTACATCAGTGGCAGAAGACCGGCAATGGTCGAGACCGATGTCATCATTACCGGTCTCACCCTGAGAGCAGCACCGTGCAGCACGGCGTGGCGAAGAGTCTCCCGACGGGGTTGTACTCCCTTGTGTTGGCAGCCCTCGAGCATCTGCTGATAGGCCTGGTTGAGATAAACGAGCATGATCACCCCGATCTCGACTGCCACCCCGGCCAGAGCGATAAACCCCACTCCCACGGCCACGGAGAAGTTATAGCCCAGCAGGTACATCAACCAGATAGCCCCTACCATGGCCAGCGGCAGCGTGCCCATGATGATGGCTACCTCACTGAAGCGTTTGAAACTCATGTAGAGCAGGATCACTATGATTGCCAATGTGAGAGGCACCACATAGCTCAACTTCTCTTTGGCACGCAACATGTATTCATACTGCCCGGACCACGTCACCGAATAACCGGCGGGCAAATCGAGCTCGTCCGCCACGACGTCCATGGCGCGCTGCACATAGGTACCGACATCCACGCCTTCGATATCCACGAAGGTCCAACCGTTGGGACGTGCGTTCTCGCTCTTGATCGCCGGTGGTCCGTCCTCCACGTAGATGTCCGCCACGTCGGCTAGAGCGATGCGCTGCCCATTGGCGGTCACGATCGGCAGCTCGGCCAGTCGCTCGGGGGAGTCCCGGTAATCCTGTGGGTAGCGCAGGTTGACCGGGTAGCGCTCCAAGCCCTCGATGGTCTGAGTGATGTTCTGACCACCGATAGCGGTCGCCACCACTTGTTGCACGTCGGCAATGTTCAGGCCATAGCGCGCCGCCTGAGCGCGGTTGATATCAACCTTGATATAGCGACCTCCGGCCACCCGCTCGGAATAGACCGACGCAGTACCGGGAACATCGGCAAGGATCGTCTCCAGCTGCTGTCCGATGGACTGAATCTGCTTGAGATCTTCTCCGCCCACCTTGATGCCCACCGGCGTCTTGATCCCGGTTGCCAGCATATCGATGCGCGTCGAGATGGGCATCACCCAGGCATTGGATACCCCCGGTATCCGCACCAGGCTGTCGAGTTCCTTCTTGAGCTTGTCGGTGGTCATCCCCTCTCGCCACTCGTCCCGCGGTTTGAGCTGAATGAAAGTCTCGACCATGGTCAGCGGCGCAGGGTCGGTAGCCGTGTCGGCCCGTCCGATCTTGCCAAACACCGTGTCCACCTCCGGTACGCTGGCAATCAGTTTATCGGTCTGCTGAAGGAGCTCCCGCGCCTTGCCGATCGACAGCCCTGGATAAGTGGTCGGCATGTACATCAAGTCGCCTTCATCCAGGGGTGGAATAAACTCGCTGCCAATCTTGCTGACCGGCCAGAAACCCACCAGGGTTATCGCCAGCACCAAGGCGATCGTCGTCTTCGGGAAACTCAATACTGCCTTGAGTACTGGCATATAGACCCCGACCAGCAATCGATTGACCGGATTCTTGTGCTCAGGAATTACGCGGCCACGGATTAAGTAGCCCATCAGCACCGGAACCAAGGTGACCGCCAACCCGGCACTGGCTGCCATGGCATAGGTCTTGGTGAAGGCGAGCGGCGAGAACATCCGCCCCTCTTGGGCCTCGAGGGTAAAGACAGGAACAAAGCTGACAGTGATGATCAGCAAGCTGAAGAAAAGCGCCGGCCCCACCTCCACCGCCGAATCGGCCACCACCTTCCACCGGTTTTCGGACGTCAGCGGTGTACGCTCCATGTGCTTGTGCAAGTTCTCGATCAACACGACGGCACCATCGATCATGGCCCCGATCGCAATGGCGATACCCGCAAGCGACATGATGTTGGCGTTCATACCTTGCCAGTTCATGATGATGAAGGCAGTGAGAATGCCCATCGGTAGGCTGATCATCGCCACCAGTGCAGAGCGCAGGTGGAACAGAAAGAGTACGCACACCAACGCCACGATGGCCAGTTCCTCGAGCAGACCACGCAACAGGTTGTCCACCGCCTTCTCGATCAAGCCTGAACGGTCGTAGACCGTCACGACCTCGACCCCCTCCGGCAGGCTGGACTGGAGCTGCTCAAGCTTGGCCTTGACGCCATCGATCGTTTTCTGGGCATTCTCTCCTGTGCGCATGACGACGATGCCGCCGACGGTCTCACCTTCCCCGTTCAATTCGGCAATGCCACGGCGCATCTGGGGTCCCACTCCAATGTCGGCAACATCCTTGAGCAGCAGAGGCGTTCCGTTGTCATCCACACCCAGCGGAATACTGGCAAGATCCTCACGACTCTGGATATAACCAGTGGCGCGCACCATATACTCGGCTTCGGCCATCTCAACGACCGAGGCGCCAACCTCCTGATTGGCCCGCTGTATGGCAGTCTGGATGTGGGCCAGCGGGATGTCGAAGGCACGCAGTTTCTCCGGATCCACCACCACTTGGTATTGCTTGACCATGCCGCCAAGCGCCGCGACTTCAGAAACGCCCGATACGGTCTGAAGCTCATACTTCAGGAACCAGTCTTGCAGGCTGCGCAGCTCACTGAGGTCATGTTGGCCGGTCCTGTCGATCAGAGCGTAGAGATAGACCCAACCCACGCCAGTGGCATCCGGACCAAGCTGTGGGCGCGCACTATCCGGCAGCGTGGGCGCTACCTGAGAAAGGTACTCCAGCACACGGGAGCGCGCCCAGTAGGGATCGGTGTCTTCGTCGAAAATCACATAGACGTAGGAGTCGCCGAAGAAGGAGTAGCCGCGTACCGTTACTGCCCCGGGAACCGACAGCATGGCCGTGGTGAGCGGGTAGGTGACTTGATCTTCGACGACCTGCGGAGCCTGGCCCGGGTAGTTGGTCTTGATGATCACCTGCACATCTGACAAGTCCGGTAGAGCATCAATCGGGGTATTCTTGACTGAATAGATTCCCGCCCCCGCCAGAATCACGGCAGCAAGAAGCACGAGAAAACGGTTGCTTATTGACCAACGGATCAACGCAGGAATCATTACTTGCTCTCCCCAGTTGCATGGCCTTGATGGCTCATCACGTCTTGCTGGCCGCGTTCCGCATTACTGGTTTCTCCGTGATCCATGCCCTCATCGCTGGGTGCTTTAGTCTTATCATCGTCAACATGCACACCGCGTAGAGCGAACTTGTCTTCCGCAATCCGTTCGAGTTCGGCATGGATGTCCATACCGTCTTTCAGCTGTTCAAGGCTAACCGTATCAGCAACCTGGAAATCCATGCTCATGGCCGGCCAATTCCACGCCGCGATGGGGGCATGGGATAGCGTCACCATGCCATGATCTGGCATGACATCTTCGATGCGTGCTGGCACCCATACGGTCTCAACAAGGGAATTCTCATCGGCCTCTTCAGCACTGTCACTATGGTCCATTCGTCGAAAGTCTGATGTTCGACTTGACTCGGAATCCAGAAGGAACTGAGCCGACGTAACGATGCGATCGCCCTCCTCAAGGCCCGATAATATCTCGACGGTTTCCCAACCCACGCGTCCAACGTCGACTTCGATCGATTTGAATTTTCCATCACCCAATGCAAGAACGACACGCGACTGGCTTCCGGTGCGAATCAAGGCCTCACGGGGTATTTGCAATGCCTCCAACGTCGTGTTTGACATAATGGTCAGCTGAGAAAACATTCCAGGTTTTAGCGCCAGGTCATCGTTAGCGAAACGCACCCTTACACGAGCCGTACGCGTCTCACTATCAATACTTGGATATATATAGTCCACCACCCCTGTCCACTCCCGTTCGGGTAGATAGTCAAGAGTCATGCGAACCTCATCTCCCTCAGCGATCAACGCTGCCTGGCGCTCAAACACCTCTCCGACAGCCCACACATGATCAAGAACGCCAATACTCATCATGCTCATTCCTGGCTGTACGAACATTCCTTCACGCACCTGCAAATTATCCAGGACGCCACTTTGGGGCGCACGCAAGATGATCGCCTGACTCACTTGACGACTGTCCCTTAGCTTCTGGATAGCCTCATTGGGCACCTGTAACGCTCGCAGTCTCTCCAAGGCGGCAGAAATCAGGCGTTGGTTACCGCGGTTCATTGCGAGCAACAGCTCTTCTTGAGCATTAACGAGCGTTGGCGAGTAGAGTGAATAGAGTGGCTGACCCTGGGTAACGGGATCGCCTTCGGACTTGGCAAATAGTTTCTCTATCCATCCCTCGACGCGGGGATGGATATGTACCAGCTTGTCCTCATCGTATTGGACATAGCCAACTGTCCTGACCGTGGCGTCAAATGTATCCTTTTCGACAACGCCCGTTTTAACACCAAAATTGTTGACGACATCAGGAGAAATCTTGACTGTTCCTGGGGTGTCCCCTTCGTCTTGATCATCATAAACAGGCACTAGATCCATCCCCATCGGGGATTTTCCAGGCTTGTCTCGCTTGTAGTTGGGATCCATCGGCGCCACCCAGTAAAGGGGAGTGCGTTCTCCACTCTCTTCCCCACCAGTCTTATTACTATCTTTTCCAATAGCCGTTTCTACTGCGTTCAGGACGAATGTCTTCCCTCCCAGAACCATACTGCCGGACACGCCCAACAGGACGCCTAACGATATAACGAAAAAGTACCTACCCATTTGATTCATCGTGATGTCTCATTCCAGACTTGAGAAGTCGTGAGTTAGCGTGAAGACGTGCCTTGGGACAGCAGGTAGTTGATATCCGAGATCACCTTGAGTCGTTGGGCTTTCAGGCCTATGAGCTCCACACTCGCATTGGTTTCATCAATTCGTGCCCGCACGGCTTCTGCAAAATCACCATCGTCATTGTTATAGGCATTCAGAGAGGCTTCGGCCTGCTCGCTCAGCTCGGGCAATAATCGTTGCGTATACAGGGTTAATCGTTCATCGAGGCGCGCCAACTTAACCCAATTGGTTTCCAGCTGGGCAATCAATTCACGAACCAAGGTTTCTCTCTCGTACCGGACCGCTTCATGACGTGATGCCGCTGCTGCGACATTCTTGTCCTGACGATTTTCCGTGAACACAGGTAGATCGAAGGCCACTCCCACAGAGAACAGGTCGGACCGGCGTCCGCCCATAGGGTCGTCCTCGCGGTAGCCGTACTGTGCCGATACACCCCATTCTGGTTTGTACTGCTGCCTCGCCACATCGACCCCAGTCTCCATGGCATCTATCTTCTGCTCCAATGCCAGCACTGCAGGGTGACGCCTCACTCGCTCATACCACAGCTGACGACTGGGACGTTCAGCGTCAGTGAAGAGGCTTGGCTCTACCAAAACAAGCTCGGGGAAGTCTTCCGCTATCGGTAGCATCGCCTCACTCCCCAACCATTCAGTTAACTGCCGCTCTTCTGCCTCTTGTTGCTGTCTGAGATCGGTCAAGCGATCCTCCAGGCGAGTCAGCTCCAACTGAGCACGAATCACATCGTCTTGGCGGGTCATTCCGAAGGCGGACGCATAGCTCACCTCGGCCACCTCCGCTAGCTGCTCAAACAAGCTACGATCACGCTCTATCCGACTGATGCTCAGCTGAGCACGAGTGGCCTCCAGCCAAAGCTGGCTAACCGTAGCCTCGACTCTGGCTTCCCTATCCTGCCGCAACATCGGCTGTTGGGCGGCAAGCTGCTGCTTTTGTTGCTTGGCAAGCGCCAGGCTATCTCCTCTGGGAAATTTCTGACTGATTCCTACGCTGAACTGGGTCATACCTTCTTGATTCAAGTCAAAGGTATCAACCGGCAGATTTCCCGCTTTCAATGAAATCTGGGGATCAGGGAGCTGGGCCGATGCAATGGCCTCGTTCTCAAGGGCGGTTTCAATGGACGCACTTCCGGTTAACCAGGGGTCCTGATCAATGGCTATCTGTATCGCTTTTTGTAAATTGTCCGTTTCACTTCCGGCAACAGCAATAGCCGGCATCCAGGCGACACCCAAGACACCGCTGAATAACAATGCAGCCTTGATCACAGCGGCCCTCCAAACAAAAGGATTACGCTCAAAAAAATACAGAAAATTTAATAAAATAAATAATCAAACATTAAAAACTACGTTTATTAATTACTTTAAAATCATTAAACGAAACATTTAAAGTAATTGTTGGCCAGCATTAGCCGGCCAACTTTAATTTATCACTGAATGTCTACATGCAGACTGTACCGGTGTGTATCACTATCCCCAAGCCCCCCCGTCTCTCCTGAAACAATCAAGCGGTACTCGCCTGCATCGAGTCTCTCATCAATTTTGAAGTCTCCATTGACAGAATTAGCTTCCGAAACGATATTGCCGGATGCGTCCATCAGTTTTGCTTTCATGTGAAGCGCAAAGTTTGATGACCCAGGAAAGTGCTCACTAGCTATCTTGACCTCGGAGCTTTCGTTTAATGAGAGCACATACTCATGAGCAAACCCTCTGGTCAATATTTCACTAGGTGTAACTCCCTCCGTCAGCTGTTTGGCCTGAGATTCAGACTGTCCAAAGTTTGCGAATGCTGGTATGGCAACTACGCTAATGATTGCGGCGGCAAGTGACGTTTTGATTTTCATTTTAACTCTCCATTCCTGTTTGATGACACGCTTAGAATATAGCACACCCAATTGAAAAAAATGACTTGAGTCATTTTTTCTTCTCATACTGCCAAACGAGCTGAGGGTAGGACGTGATGAAGGTTTTTAACCTGTGGCAGAGCAGCTTTTGTAAGATATCCTTAAAGCAGACTTCAAGGTCAAGGCCTCATTTTAAATTTCGATGTACAACCGAAAGGTTTGCCATAAGCGCCCGTTGAAGACTTGACCTTTGGGCAGCCTGGCGGTTGTAAGCTGGCTACGAGTAAACAAATGAGGTGCCAGAGTTACCAGACGGCAAACGTAATAATCAGCAGCGCTGCTAGCGTACGAGTCGCGGGGCTACGTATCCATATTGAGACACGGCGCGCTGCCACTCCGGTCGCTAGGACGGCAGGCAAGGTGCCGAGCCCAAAGGCCCCCATCATCGCGGCGGCACGCAATGGCTCGGCTACAGCAAGACTCCAGGCCAGCATCGAATAGATTAGCCCACAGGGCATCCAGCCCCATAGCGAGCCAAGTGCGAATGCTTGGGGTACTTTTACAACAGGCATCAAGCGACGGCCTATTGGTTCGATGCGGCGCCACAGGACGCGCCCCAGTGCCTCGATACGTAGCAAGCCCTTCCACCAGTTGGCGATATACAGTGCCATTAGTATCAACATGACCGCCGCCAGGATACGCAACACCAGGGCGAAGCTATCCAGTGCATGGTTGAGCACGGAACCGAGCAGAGCCACCAAGGCACCAGCGATCATGTAGCTGCTGATACGACCTAAATTATAGCCGAGCAACAGACCTGCTAAACGCCTCGGCTGTCGCATGCTGGGGGGCACAGCAAAGGTCAGGGCACTCATGATGCCGCCACACATGCCGATACAGTGCGCGCCTCCCAGCAAGCCGAAGACGAAGGCCGCCGCCAGCGGCGGCAGGCTCATGTCGGCGGGATTCATTTAAGCCCGCCTTATTCACGAGGGCGCTGATTGAGCGGTCTGAAGGTACTGGCTGTTGGCATTGCTTATCAGGATTCGCCTCTTCAGCGCGAGTGGCTGTTGAGTAATGCCAGAACGCAGCCCTTTTCCTAC